>NZ_JBEZHO010000006.1:0-272312 GCF_040650615.1 Streptomyces sp. NPDC048643 | reverse complement strand
GCGCCGCCGCCCCCCCCCCGCCCCGCCCCCCCCCCCCCCGGCCCCGGGCGCCCCCCGCCCCCGCGTCTCGCGAGCTCCTGGCCGTAGCCAGTTGATCACCTGCTGCAACAACCCCCTGGATTCACCGTTTTTAGGGCGCCGAGATGACATGTTGAGGTCGGGAGTGACGGTTCAGGACGGTTCGATCGTCGCCGTGACCGTCTGGCGCATCGCGGAGAACGGCGCGGAGTAGCCGCCGCCCTCGAGGGCCGTGAGGCGGTCCATGCCGTACTCGTCGAAGTTGAGCGAGACGATCTCGTCGGCCTCGTCACCGTTCAGGTCGGCGACGAAGATCTCCTTGCCGCCCATCGCGGGAAGGTCGGACACGCTGGCCGGGTAGTCGTCCCCCGCGGTGAGGATGGACGGGTCGTACGTGCTCGCGCCGCCCTGCTCGCCCGAGACGATGATGCGCTTGCCGCCGGGGCCTGTCGCGAAGGCGGCCGACTGCGAGTCCGCGATGGTGAACACCCGCGAGTCCTGGCCGTTCGGCCCGAACGTGCGCAGGGACACGGTGCCGGCCATGATCAGACCCTCGGGGCCGGTCATCCAGTTGGCGAGGCTCCAGGGGCCTCCGCCGACGGCCTCGTGCAGCAGGTCGCCGGTGCGGCCGTCACGGATCTGGACGACGGTCGCCAGGGAACCGGTCTTGGCATCCCTGGTGAACGCGGTGAAGACGACCGCGTGCCCGTCGGCGTACGGAATGCCGGCCGAGGCGAACGTGCCCGCCCGCAGCGGGGCGCCGTAGAGCCCACCGTCCGTGCCCGTGCCCGGCTTCGGGGTGAAGGACCAGTCGAGGGTGCCCGTCCTGGCGCGCAGGGCGACACCGCCCACCTTGCCGGTCACCATCGAGTCGCCCGTTGCGCCGCTCTCCGGGGCGGCATGGGAGGCGTACTGGGCATAGACCTTGCCGTCCGCGACCGACACGTCGGCGAAGACGACGTCGCCCGCGGACTCCGGTGCGCCGTACTCCCACAGCTTCCTGCCGCTGCCGCTGTAGACGCGCACCTTGTCGGTGGCGACGATGATCTCCGCCTTGCCGTCGCCGTTGACGTCGGCGGCGGTGACGGTACGGACGAACTGGCCCTTGCCGTCGATCGTGGTGAGGACCTTGCCCGTGCGGGAGTCCACCACCGCGGTCGCGGAGTCGGCGGCGACGATCGTCTCGTCGCGGTGGTCACCGTTGACGTCGGCCTTCACGATCGCGTGGATCTGGCCGGGAAGGGTGGCCGTCCACAGCTGCTCGGGCCGACCCGACACCAGCGAGGGGCCGTCGTAGGCGAACAGGCCGTTGGACACGCCGCCGACGATCAGGTCCTGCTTCTTGTCGCCGTCGATGTCCGTGGAGACGGCCGAGTTCACGGCCGCACGCAGCGGGAGGAGGCTCTCCTGCTTGCCCCTGTTCAGGCTGTACGTGCGGACGTTCTCGTTGGTGTCGACCGTACGGAGCTGCCAGCCGCCGCCCTTCCGGTACGGCTGCGCCCACATCTGCGAGGTGACCGCACCACGCTGCTCCCAGCGCACCTCGCCGTCCCTGCCGGACAGGACGGCGAGCCGGCCGAAGCGGGTGGCGCTGCGGTTGTCGGCCCCCTCGTAACCCGCGTCGTCCTTGTACGAGGCGACGACCTGGTGGTCGACGACCTCCAGGCCCCAGGCGCCGCCGCCGTCGTGGGAGTTGGACGCGTCTCGCTTGACGGTGCGCGACCACAGCTCGCTGCCGTCGTCGCCGTTCAGCGCGCGCACGGTGTTCGCGTTGATGAAGAGGCCGGTGTCGAGCGTGGACTCACTGACGGTGTACTCGGGCTTGGAGCCGCCCTGGACGTCACCGACCACCAGGTCGAGCGGCACCGCGTTGATGCGGCGGTCGACGGTGGTGCGGGCGCCGTCGGCCAGCGCGTACGAGGCGACCTCGTAGGCGACGCCGTCGCTCGGGTCGGACTGCTCCAGCGCGACCACGCTGTTGCGGGCGGCGTCGTAGTGCAACTGACGCGAGTAGAGGCGGTCGGTCGCCTTCCACTTGAGGCCGCCGTCCTTGGTGTCGAGCACCAGGGTGGTGCCGGACGGCGCCGCGTCGGCGCTGAGCTTGCGCTGGTCCCACGAGGCTGCGACGAGCCCCTTGCCCAGCGGCTCCAGGCTCGCCCAGGCCGTGCCGGTGAAGGCGCCCGTGTCGTACGACCAGGTGTCGGAGGGCGTGAGCGCGCCGTCGGCGTACGCGAAGCGGAGACCGCTCAGCGTGGTCGTGGCGGTCTTGGGCGAGTTCAGGTTGAGGTTCGGCGAGTCGGCGACCACCAGGGTCTTGCCGACCAGCTTGATGTTGTACGCGCCCGTGTAGAGCTTGCTCCACAGGGTCTTGCCGCTCCTGCCGTCCAGGATCGTCACGAAGGTGCCGGTGGGCAGCGACGAGCCGGGGGACGTGAACGGGCGGTACGGGTAGGCGCCGACGCCCGCGGTGAAGACCACGTCGTCCACACCGTCGCCGGTCAGGTCGCCGGTGGTGTAGCCGTTGTCGGAGGCGACGGTGAAGGGGCCGACCGCGTTGTAGCCCATCACGACGCGGGCCGGGTACGGCTCGGACTGCCACGGACGGGAGTTGGTGACCTTCCAGTCCGCGTACAGCGAGGAGTTGTCGCGGCGCCAGACCGGTTTGTCGTCCGCGGTGTAGCGCTGGACGACGCCCAGCGAGTCGAGCGCGAAGTAGTCGCCGTTCGTGCCGGCCACCGGGGCGGTCGCGACCATGCCGGCGACGCCCTCCACCGAGGACTTCTTGGCGACCGTCCAGCTGCCCGTGCCGGTGGTGGCGGTGTCGTCGAGCGACGAACCGCTGCCGCCGGTGGTGCCGGTGCTGGGCACCGTGGCGGCGTCCTCACGCGTGCCCATACCCTGCGGGTCGTACGCCTGGCCCTCGGCGTCCCCGTACGGGTCGAGCCGGGCACGCTGCGAAAGATCGGCGGCCTGGCTGTCGGTGAGCGTCAGCAGTCCGTTCTCGTCGGTGTCGGCGAGCGCGGCCGGTGCGGCGCTCAGCACCAGTCCGGCTGCCACCAGCGCGGAAGCGAGCCGCAGACCTCTTCGGTTGATGTTCCTCATCACGCGGCCTTCGGGAAGAAGCGGATCGCGGAGGCGTCCTTGAGGACGGACTCGTTGAAGGAGTACTGGAGGGCGTCCGTGCCGGCCTGGTTCTCGATGCCGATGGTGGCCGAGGAGCCCTTCTGCGGCGCGCTGCCGCCCACGCCCTTGTACTGCAGGGTGATGGCGCCCGTGGCCTCGTCGAAGACGGCCTCGAAGGTGAGGCGCACCGAGGTGTCGGAGACGAGCGCGGCGCTGTTCCAGACGATCGCGAACCTGCGGCTGCCTGTGGCGCCCGTGGTCGTGGTCTGGACGCTCGACTTCTTGTCGAGCGTCAGGTCGTCCCAGAAGGCGGCCACGACGCCGTTGGGCTGCGCGGCGGCGGGCAGCGCGGTGTTGGCGTAGTCGCCGAGCCTCGGCGACAGGAAGTTCACCAGTCCGTTGGTGGTGACGTTGGCGCTGGTGTACGAGACTCCGTAGTACTTCACCGCGAACGGCAGGGCGACGGCCTTCGCGTTCTCGTCACCGCTCAGCGCGACCTTGGTCTGGCCGTTGACCCAGTCGTACGCGCCGGGGGTGCAGGAGTACGTGCCGGCCGCGTCGGTGCGCGGTGGCAGCGAGGACTTGACGGTCTCGTTCCCGTCGACGGTGAGCGCGCCGGTCCAGTTGCCGTTGCACAGCACGGGGGCGCCGGGCGTGGCCGCCAGGTGGAAGGAGCCCTCGGCGACGGACGGGAAGGTGTACGTACCGTCGGCGCCGGTGGTGACCGGGTCCAGGGGAGCGTCCGTGAACTTCACCGTCGCGCCCTTGAGGGGCTTGCCGGTGACGTCGAGGACCGTGCCGGAGACGGTGTGGTGCGCGACCGCGGTCAGCGCCGGGTCGAGGGTCTCGGTCCGGCCCACGGCGATGGTGACCGTGTCCGTACGGGAGGCGAAGCCGTAGCCGCTGGTGGTGACCGTGTACGTACCGGCGGGCAGGTGCAGCTGGTACGCGCCGGTGGCGTCCGTGGTGACGGAGCGCTTGGTGCCGCCGTTCTGCGCGGTGACCGTGGCGGTGGCCGCCTTGCCGGTGGCCTGGTCCTTCACGGTGCCCGAGAGGGTGCCGGCCGAGTGCGGGGCGGCGTCGACGGAGGCCAGGATGTCGAGCTTCCCGCTGCCCCAGACGTTGTTCATGGCGGCGGTGCCGCCGCAGTGGGTGTCGTCGACGTCGGTCGAGCCCTCGTCGAGGATCGCGCGGGTCTGGTCGATCTTCCCGATCAGGGAGGGGGCGGCGGCCCAGAGCAGGGCCACAGCACCCGCGACGTGCGGGGTGGCCATGGACGTACCGGAGATGGACTTGTAGCTGCTGCCCGGCCAGGTGGAGCGGACGTTGACGCCCGGGGCGGAGATGTTCGGCTTCATCGACCCGTCGAAGACGGAGGGGCCGAAGCCGGAGAAGGAAGCGATCTTCCCGTCGGCGTCGTACGCCCCGACACCGTAGGAGTCGGCCTGCGAGCCGGGCGCGTGGCCGGTCGAACAGGTCGTGCCGTCACCGTCGTTGCCCGAGGCGAAGGCCTCGAAGATCCCTGCCGCGTTCCATGCCCGGACGATGTCCTGGTAGAAGTTCGTGTCCCCGCCGCCCCAGGAGTTGTTGACGATGTCCGGAGCGAGGTCGGGGCGCGGGTTCCGACCGTTGTGGTCGGTCGGCGCGAGGATCCACTGACCGGCCGCGAGGAGCGAGGAGTCCGAGCAGCTGCTGGACTCGCAGCCCTTGGCGGCGATCCACTTGGCGCCGGGCGCGACTCCGACGCCGCCGCGGCCGACCATGGTGCCCATGGTGTGCGTGCCGTGACCGTTGTTGTCACAGGGCGCGGAGGTCGAGCACTGACCGGTCGGGTCGTACCAGTTGTAGTCGTGGCTGAAGGTGCCGTTGCCCAGGTTGCCGCGGTAGTTGCCCACCAGGTCCGGGTGGTCGTACTGCACACCCGAGTCGACGTTGGCTATGACGATGCCCTCGCCGCGGTCGTCGTACTGGTCCCAGACCTGGTCGGCCTCGATGTCCTTGACGCCCCACTCGGGCGTGACCGTCGTGGCGTCGGAGTCGGCGTCGACCTTCGTGCCCGGCGTCGAGGAGGCCTCGGTCCTGTCGAGGTGGTAGGTCTGCTCCTTGACGATGCTCGCGACATCGGAGCGCCGGGCGAGCTCGTCGACGAGCTTCTGGTCACCGGTCACCTTGACGGCGTTGGCGATCCAGAAGGACTCGTGTCCGACCTTCTTCTTGTCGAGGAAGGCGGCCAGGGGCTTCTGCGAGGTGGCGGCCTGGGTGCGCAGCGCGGAGAACGCGGCCTTCGCCTTGTCCCCGTGGGCGTGCTTGCCCTTGGCGGCGGACAGGTCCGCCTGCTGCTTCAGCACGACGAAGAAGGTCGACTCCGTGCCCTTCCCGACAGCATCGACAAGCGCGGAGTCGACCTTGGCGGAAGCGGCCGGGGACGGCGTGGGACCGGTAGCGCCGACGGCAACCGCGGACGGCGCCGCAGCGAGCGCGGCAAGTGCCGTGATCGCGGCCGCCGCCCACGCGGCGCCGCCGCGCCTCGGACTTCTGAATGGGTACATGAGAGGGAGCTCCTCCGGGTGTGGTGCACGACAGTCCGGCCGGACCTCCGGAACACGGGGGTACAGCGAGCACGGCCAGGTGGGTGGAAAGCTAGGAGGAGCCCGTTACTGAGCCATTACTGGCGCCCCGGCGCGGCTCGCCGAGCGCGGTGCCGCCCGCCGGTCGGGCTCGCGTCCGGACTCGGACAGCGGCCACCGGCAGGCCCCCGGGGCCTGCGGGTGCCGACGTCGACGGACGTCACATCGTGTTCGGGTTCCGCGTTCCGGACCCGGCGCGCTGCCGGCGGCTCATGGACGGGGCCCGCATCCACCCGGCCTGAGGCGCTCGCCCTGGTGGGCCGGCTGGTGCGGGACCCACACGGTCTGCCGGCTCTCCGGCGGCTCGGCGGCTCGGCGTGACCGTGCCCGCGCGGAGACCGGCCCGGTCGCCCGGCGCCTTCGACTACCGTCCGAGCAAGGGCGCCACGACCCGCAGCGCCCCCGGCACCACGTCCAGCGTGAAGCGCTCCCCCGGTGTGTCCAGTACGTCACCGTCGTACTCGAAGACGAGAGGCCGACCGTCCGTGCGCTCCACGACGATGGAGCGACCGCGCGCGTAGACGACTCCCTCACGGCCTACGTGGCCGCCGTCGCGGGAGAGCGCCGGGAGTTCGTGCAGCGGGAGGGCGGTGCCGACGACGCACACGTCGAGGAGGCCGTCGTCCATGACGGAGTCCGGGAGCAGCTTGAAGCGGCCGCCACGGTGCCGGCCGCCGCCGACGTTCGCGAAGACGGTCGGGCCCTCCTGCACCACCTCGCCGTCGACCAGGACCCGGCCCGGGTACGGCGTGAACGTACGCAGGGAGGTGGCGACCGCCTTCTCATACCGTTCGCGGCCGGCGTCGGTGATGTCGCGGGCCGTGATGAGGGACTGGGCGACGACGCCGGTGGAGGCGCCGAGCAGGACCGGCGCTCCGTTCTCCGCGACGCGCGCCAGGTCGATCGCGCGGAAGTGCGGTGCGGTCGCGGCGAGTTCGAGAGCCTCACGCCAGGGGCGGTCGGCCCAGATCTCGCGGTAGAAGGAGTTCCCGGTGCCGGTGGGGAGGATCAGCAGGGCGGGTGTCCGGGCAGCGTGGGGGGACCGGGAGTTCCCTGCGTCCGCGAGGCCCGCGGCCACGTCGTGCGCCGTTCCGTCGCCGCCCAGCGCGACCACCGTCCCGGGACCGCCGGGCGCCAGCGCCTCGGCGGCCAACTTACGTGCGTGACCCGGTTGTTCGGTGACCGCGAGGCTGACGGTGTGGCCGGCGTCGGCGAACCGGCGGCGTACCGTCTCGGCCGTCCCGGGCAGGTACGTACCCGATACGGGGTTGGCTATCACCAGGACCGATGCGAACGGGGCGCTCATGACGACGGGCACTCCAAGCCGGGGTGGACAACACGGCGGCGCCGCCGGAGTCCGGCGGCGCCGCTCGGGAACACGCTGCGGAGAGGGCAGGATTCGAACCTGCGCGGGCCGAAACCCGAACCAAGTCGCCTCGGTACCCCGTTGGGCCGCTTCGGGTACCTCTCCTCGCTCCGGTCGGCGGGCTCTCGTCCGCTTCCCGGTGCACCGCAGACACTTCCGCATCCGCCTGACATTCGCCTGAGACGGGCACCTCAGGCCGCTCGCAGGACGGCGCCCTTGGATCGGCCATGCGGTGGAGGACGCGCGAGAGCGCGCCCTCGCGGGACGCGCTCCGTTTCGTTCCGGACGATCTCTCGGTTCAGTCGAGGTCCGGGTCACCGAGGCCGCGGTGGGCCAGTTCCAGGATGGACGCGGTGACCGCTTCGAGGTCGATGGGCTCGTCGCGGCTGATCAGGTCGTCGAGGAGGCCGTCCGCGGCATGGAAGACGAGACGGCAGGCGAGGCCGGTGTCACGGGCGCGGAAGGCTCCGACCAGCGAGCCGCGGGCGACGAAGTCGCACATCAGGTCCACGACGCGCTGGTTGGAGGCGTGGCAGAGCTCCAGGGCCTTGGCGTTGGCGGAGCGGTAGACGATGCGGTGCAGGTCGGCGTTGTGGACGGCGTGCTCGACCATGGTGCGGATCAGCCGGTCCAGGCTCGGCCACCAGGCGCCGCCCTCGTCGAGCATCGCGCGGGTGTCCCGCAGGAAGCCGTCGACGTACTCCTCCCACATCGCTCCGAGCAGGTGGTCCTTGGAGTCGAAGTAGAGGTAGAAGGTGCCCTTGGCCACCTCTCCCGCCTCGGCCAGCTCGGCGACGGTGGCCGCGGCGAAGCCCTTCTCCCGGAAGACCTCCGAAGCACCCCTGATCAGCGCCGAGCGGCGGTCGTCGGGGCTCATGGTCCGGCGCTTGCGGCGCGCGGGCTTCCCGGGGTGGGTCTCTGCTGCCGTCGCCATGGGCTCGCCTCCTGTCCGGGATCTCCGCCAGGTCCGCGGGGATCGCCTCCAATCTACCTTCCCTCACTGACTGACCGTCGGCCAGTTGACTGACTGACCGTCGGTCATTAGCCTCGAAGAGTCCTGGCGCACAGCCGGACCAGCCCCTCACCGTCCTCGGGACCCGTCCCCCAAACCTTTGATACGAGGGAACCGCGATGAGCGACACCACTGCCCCGGGCCAGCGGAAGGGGCTTCTGCTCGCCTTCCTCTGCTTCGGCGTGTTCATGGTCTACCTCGACGCCACGATCGTGAACGTGGCGCTGCCCGACATCCAGGAAGACCTGTCCACGGACATCACCCAGCTCCAGTGGATCATCGACGCGTACACGCTGACCTTCGCGTGTCTGCTGCTGACGTCCGGCACCCTGGGCGACATCCTCGGCCGCAAGAAGATCTTCCTCGCGGGCCTGATCGGCTTCACCCTCAGCTCCGTGATCTGCGCGCTGTCCGACTCGATCGGGGTGCTGCTCGTCGGCCGTACCCTCCAGGGGGTCTGTGGCTCCATCATGATCCCGGTCTCGCTCGCGCTGGTCTCCGCCGCGTACACCGCCCCCGCCGACCGCGCCAAGGCCATCGGCATCTGGGCCGGCGTCGGCGGCATCGCGCTGTCGACCGGTCCCGTGCTCGGCGGAGTGCTCGTCGACCACTACGGCTGGCAGAGCATCTTCTGGGTCAACGCGCCGGTCGGTGTCATCGCCACCGTCGTCCTCGCCAAGCTCCTCACCGAGAACCGCTCCCCGCGCAAGCGGCGGCTCGACCTCGTCGGACAGCTGCTGTTCATCACGACGATCGCGTCGTTGGCGTACGGACTGATCGAGGGCAACAGCGAGGGGTGGACGTCCGGGATCATCCTCGGGTCGTTCGCCGCGTCGGTCGTCGCCCTGCTGCTCTTCGTGCTGTGGGAGCTGCGGCATCCCGACCCCATGCTGCCGATGAGCTTCTTCCGCAGCCCGATCGTGGTCGTGGCGGGCATCGTCAACTTCCTCAGCCTGTTCGGCCTGTTCGCGGCGATCTTCCTGCTCACGCTGTATCTGCAGAGCATCAACCAGCTCAGCTCCATCGAGACCGGGGTACGGTTCCTCGCGCTCACGGTGCCGATCATGATCGCCTCGTTCGCCGCCAGCATCGTGGCCGCGAAGGTCGGACCGCGGCTGCCCATCGCCATCGGTTCCGCGCTGTCCGCGGGCGGCCTCTTCGGCCTCACGGTCCTGGAGGTCGGTTCCGGATTCGGCAGCTACTGGTGGTCGCTGGCCCTCCTCGGCGTGGGTGTCTCGTTCACCGGCGCGCCCGCCACGGTCGCGCTCCTCGGGTCCGTACCGGCGGAGCAGGCCGGTACCGCGTCCGGTGTATCCAACACGTTCCGCCAGGTCGGCACCGTCTTCGGGGTCGCCCTCGCCGGCGCCCTGCTCCTACGGCATCTGCGGGACGGGATGCCCGGCGCGCTGGCCAAGACCGATATGCCCGCCCAGGCGCAGGCCAAGGCCGTCGAACTGCTCGGCGACGGGGACCTGTCCCGTGTCGCCGCCCTCCCTCCGCAGATCCGGGGGACGGTGATGGAGGCGGTCAGCCCGGTCTACGTGGAGGGCATGCACATCGCCATGGAGATCGCCGGGGCCGGCGCCCTGGTCGGCGGGCTGTTCGCGCTGATCTTCCTCAAGGGCAGGCAGCCGGCGGTCCAGGCCGAGTCCGCCGCGGTGGACGACGACCACGGGCAGGGCGGCCTGCCGGTCGAGACCGCCGGGCAGCACTCCTGATGTCCGGCGCCAATACGGCTCCCGTGGGGCGGGACGCATCCGGCGCCCTGCCCCACGGGCAGGGCGTGACGGAAGGTCCCGACCGAGTCCGGCCGCGGTCCCGGACACCCTCGGCACAGGACTCGCCGGGTTCGGCGCAGCCCCGCAGCGAGTCGGGCGAGGCCGGCGGGCTCGACGAACACGGCGGGGACAGCATCATCCGCCGACTCGCCCGCTGGGGCAGCCGACTTGATCTCGGTGACGCACCCGCGCGGGTCGTCGCGCACCTCAAGAGCCAGATCCTCAGCCAGCTCGGCGCCGCCCGCGCCGGGTACGGGCACCCGCTCGGCAGACGCATCAGCCAGGCCTACGGCAGCCCGCTCCAGGAGGATCCGCGGCACGCCGTGCACTCGCTCTCCATGGCGACCGTCTGCCTGGACTTCGACGACACCGCCTACGCCGGCCACTTGTCGCACTCCACGGTCAACGTCCCTTTGATGTACGCGAGTTCACTCGGCCTCGGCGGGAGGGCGCTGCTGACCTCGGTACTCGCGGCCAACGAGACCGCCGCCCGGATCACCGCCGCCGCGACCCTCGGACCGTTCCGCGGCCAGACCGCGGGGCACACCCATCTCGCGGGTGCGGTCGCCGGGCGGCTGCGTGCGGAGAACGCCTCCGCCGACACCTGGGCGCACGCGCTGGGCATGGCGTTCTCGGTGCCGACGTGGAGCCTGTCGCGCGGGTTCTTCAGTACGGACGCCAAGGTGCTGGTGGCCGCCGTGCCGGTGCAGATCGGACTGAGCGCGTGCGACGGGGCCCGGTTCGGGCTCACCGGGCCCGAGGACGTACTGGAACACCCGCAAGGGTTCCTGCACCGGTTCGCGGACGTACCGCTCCCCGAAGAGGCGGTGGCCGGACTCGGCAGCCTCTGGCACACGGAGACCTTCTCGTACAAGATCCACCCGGGCAGCGCCTACACCAGCGCCGCCGTCGACTGCGCGGTCGAACTGCACCGCGCGCTGGCGGGAGTTGACCAGCGGGACATCACCGAGGTCGTCGTGCGGGGCTCGATCTTCACCGCCGGGCTCGACCGCATCGCCCGGCAACAACGGATCGGCCCCGACTCCAGCGTGGCCGCCCTCAACTTCTCCCTCCCCTACAACGTCGCCACCGCCCTGCTCACCGGATCCCTGCTCCCCGCCGACCTCGCGCACCCGGCGGTGGACCGCCCCGACCGCTGGGAACTCGCCGCCCGCGTCCGCACCGAGCACGACCCGGCGTTCAGCCGGCACGCGCTGCTGGCCACCGCCCCGCTCGGCCAGGCGCTGCGCCGCGCGGGCGAGCGGGCCGAGGCCTGGGTACGGGCCATCGACGCCCGGGCCGCCGACACCCTGCCGCCCGCCTGGCTGGAACCGGAGACCGACTTCCGGTGGGCCACCAAGAACCTCGGCGCCCGTGTCACCGTCCGGCTGCGCGACGGCCGCGAACTGCACGTCGAGCGGCGCAGCGCGGTGGGTGCCGCGAGCGGCGCCGAGGGCACCGACCACGCGGCGCTCGCGCGCGCCAAGTTCCTCGCGTGCGGCGGCGATCCGGAAGCCGCCGACCTGGTCGGCCGCCTTGAGCACCTGAGTCCCGAGGAGGTCCGGCGCCTGGTGGGGCTGGCACTCGCCGGGCCCTACGACGACCACTCGTCGCGCCCACCCGCGGACACCCGTGTCACCCGTGACGTCCGGGACATCCGAAAGGACACAGCAATGGAGACCGCCGCTCTGGAAGAGGCCTATACGGGCCTGATCGCCGCCGCGACCGCCGCGGCACTCGGCGACCGGCCGTCCGTGCCCCAGCCGGGCGAGCGCGACGCGGACTGGACCCTCGCCCATGTCGCCCTGAGCGACCGGCTGCTGGCCTCGACGGCCCGGCAGGTGCTGGCGGGAGACGCGGCCGGACTGGACAACGGACCCGCCATGGACCCGAAGGCCATCGAGGAACTGACCTCCTCGGTCGACCGCGACGTCCTGGTCGAACTCGTCCGCCGCAACGCCGCCGAATTCGTTGGCCTCCTCGCCCGGACACCACAGAATCAGCGGGCGACGCCGGTCTCCGTGCGGCTCGTCGGCGACCAGGGCGAGGAACTGTTCAGCGGGGCCGTGCCATGGGGCGAGATCGTGCGGCTGCGCGCCGAGGACCACCTCCCCGGGCACACGGGCCGGCTCCGGCGTATCGCGAGGGCACCGCAGGAATCGTGAGAAGAGGGCGCGTCGGCGTACGCGCACGCAGTACCGCGGCCCGCCCGGCTCACGGGGAGAGCGGGGGCCGTCGATCCAGGGGGGATGGCCGATGGCGGGACCAGGACGGCGAAGAGACCAGGTACGGAACGAGACACGGGGAGAGGACAGGATCGACCGGCGGGGTGTCCGGGCTCCGGGCGGAGCGCCGCGGGAAGCGGCCGGGGAGACCACCCCAGCGCATGCCGGCGAGCACGCGGATCCACGGTGTCTGGGACCGGGCGAGGGGACCGAACTGCTCGCCGACGCCCACTGGCGGCGGGCCGTGGTGCTGGGCGACAGCAGCGTCGACTCCGCCGGGATGACCGTCGTACCGGGCTGGGCACGCGCCCCGTGGACCGACCGCGTCACCGCCGCGCTGCGCGACGCGCATCCGCGGTTCGCCTGTCTCCACCCACGAGGGAGGAGGGAGCTACCGCTCTCCCACATACGGTCCACCCAACTCGGGGACGCCCTCGACTTCAACGGTGATCTCGCGCTGCTCGCCTGCGGCGGACCGGAGTTGAGGGCGCGCTCCTTCGATCCGGACGCCATGGAGTTCGAGTTGAGCAGGATCCTGGCCGCGTTGCGCGGCGCGACCTGCCAAGTGGTGCTGGTGGTCAGCCCGTTCGACCTGACGAAGGCCGGTGAGGTACCCGCGGCCCAGCACCCCGCACTGCGGGCCCGGCAGCGTCTGCTCGTCGAGCGCGTCGAAGCGGTGGTCCTGCGCCACGGCTGCGTCCACGTCGACCTCGCCGCGCACGAGGGCCCGTCCTCCGCGGATCTGTGGGGCGCGCGCCCGGGGCGGCTGAGCAGTGGGGGCCACGCGGTGGCGGCGGCCGCCGTGGTGCGGACGCTGGGACGTCTGCTCGCGACGTGAGGAAGGGGCACTGCGGTTCCCCGCCGGAGTGACCGGCGGGGAACCGCAGTGCCCCTTCACCCGTGCTCTCTGCTCCCTACTGCTCCAGCGCCGCTTTCAGCCGCCCCAGGGTCGCCCGCATCCCCGCGGTGTTCGCCCGGTGCCGTACCGCCGGCTTGGTGCCCGTGAAGAATCCGAGCAGTTCGGCCGGCCGGCCCGTGCGTCCCGTCCGCAGGTCCTCCCAGTACTCGGTGACCCGGGTGCCGTCCTCCTCGGGCGCGAACCGGTAGCCCCAGAGGGCGATCGGCAGGCCGAAGCTGGTGACGCGGAAGGCGAAGTCCCGGCCCTCCTCGGCGCGGACGACCCGGCAGTCGGTGAACCAGAGCCAAAGGCCCTTGCGGTTGAAGCCGGTGAACCTGGTGCCCCGGGTGACCGGACCACGGCCGTGCACCCACACCCCGACGCACTCCGGGGAGAACGTGGCCATCTTCCGTACGTCGCTGATCGCGCGGTAGGCCCGCTCGGGGGTGGCGTGCACGAGCACGCTCTCCTCGACCTGCCATCTGCGTTCCTCGGACACGTCCCACGACTCCCGTTCGCTGTCAGGCCCTGGTGAACACGAGTACGGCGTTCTGCCCGCCGAACCCGAAGGAGTTGCTCACCGCGACCTCGACCGGCAGCTCGCGGCCCGCCTTGGCCACCACGTCCAGGTCGACCTCCGGATCGAGGCTCTCCAGGTTCGCGGTGGGCGGGACGAAGCCGTTCTCGATCGTGAGCACCGTGGCCACGGCCTCGATCGCCCCCGCGGCGCCGAGTGCGTGACCGACTACCCCCTTGATGGAGGTTACCGCCGGGTGCTGTCCGACGACCCGACGGATCATGCGGGCCTCGGACACGTCGTTGAGCGGTGTGGAGGTGCCGTGCGCGTTGACGTGGGTGACGTCCGTGCCGTCGACCCCCGCGTCCGACAGGGCGCTGCGGACGGCGAGTTCGGCGCCGGCGCCCTGCGGGTCGGGGGCGGTGGCGTGGTGGGCGTCGGCCGAGGCCCCGTAGCCGCTGACCATGGCCCGTATCCGGGCGCCGCGGGCCTTCGCGTGCTCGGCGCGTTCGAGGACGAGGACGGCGGCGCCCTCGGCCGGCACGAAGCCGTCGCGGTCTGCGTCGAAGGGCCGGGAGGCCGTGGACCGGTCGTCGCGGCGCTTGGACAGGGCGCCCATCTGGCTGAAACCGGAGACGATCGACGGGACGAGGGGAGCCTCGGTGCCGCCGGTCACGACGATGTCGCACAACCCGCTGCGAAGCAGTTCGCGTGCCATGCCGATCGCGGTGGTCCCGGAGGCGCAGGCGGTGGCGGTCACGAAGTTGGGGCCGCGCGCCCCGCACTCCATCGCCACGTAGCCGGCGGACATGTTGATGGAGAGCATCGGGATGAGCAGCGGCGAGACCTTGAGGGGGCCCTCGTCCCGGAGGACGTTGTGCTGCTTCTCCCAGGCGGCGGCGCCACCGATGCCGTTGCCGAGCACGACGCCGACCCGGGTGCCGTCCCAGGTGGACGGGTCGAGGCCGGCGTCCGCGATGGCCTCCGCGGCCGCGGCGATCGCGAACTGGTTGCAGCGGTCGAGGCGCCAGGCCTTGCGCCTGCCGACCGCCTGGGCCGGGTCGAAGTCCGGCACGGCGCAGCCGAAGTCGGCGGGCGTCCCGTCGAGTGCGGGGACCGGGCCGGCGGCCGTGCCCTCTCCCTCGCGGATGCGCTTCCAGGACGTCGGGACTCCGATCCCCGCGCAGCTCACCATCCCGACCCCGGTGACGGCGGCGTCGAAGGGGGAGGTGCCCGCCATCAGACGGCCACGCCCTTGGCCTCTATGACCTCCGCAGCGCGGGAGATGGTGTCCCGCGAGCTGATGTCCTCGTCGTTCACGGGCACCCCGAACTCCTCCTGGGCGGCCAGGGACAGTTCCACCATGGCCAGCGAGTCCAGTTCCAGGTCGTTGAAGGTCTGTTCGGGGCTGATCTCGTCGGCTTCCAGACCGAAGCCGGCCTGCAGCAGCTTGACCATGCGGTTGTAGACGTCGCTCATGACTGCATCTCCTGTTGGTCGTGGTGGGTGTGCGGTGGGTCGCTGATGAACGCCGTCGGTCAGGCCGGCTGGATGTCCGGCCAGATCAACGTGCACGCGCCCCAGGTCAGGCCGCCGCCGAAGGCGGTCAGCAGGACGCGTCGGCCCGCGCTCAGGGCTCCGGAGCGGTCCGCGTCGCCGAGGGCGAGCGGGATGGACGCGGCGGCGGTGTTGCCGACACGGTCGATGTTGACGAAGCAGTCCGCACGGTCGACGCCGATCCGGTCGGCGACGGCGTACAGGATCCGCAGGTTGGCCTGGTGCGCCACGACGAGGTCCGGCAGCCCTCCGGTCCAGTCCGTCCGGGCGGCCAGCACCCGGCGCGAGGACTCGGCCATCCGCTCGACGGCGTTGCGGAAGACCGCCTTGCCGTTCATCCGGAAGTACGGGTCGGCCGCGTCCCCGGCCGTCGGGTACGGGTCACGGGATCCCCCGGTGCGTACGGTGATCAGGTCGCTGCCCGTTCCGTCGCTCCCGAGGTCGAAGGGGCCGAGCGCGCCCGGCTCGTCCGGTTCGCCTGCGCGCAGCACCACCGCTCCGGCACCGTCGCCGAAGATGGCGCGGCCGGAACGGTCCTCGGGGTCGAGGATGCGCGAGAAGGTCTCGGCGCCGATCACGAGGACGCGTTCGGCGGTGCCGGCGGCGATGAGCCCCGCCCCGGCGGCGAGCCCGTAGAGGAAGCCGGTGCACACCGCCGCCACGTCGAACGCCGGTACCGTGCCGAGCGCCAGTCGCGTCGCCACCAGAGGAGCGGTCGCCGGGCAGGGGTGGTCCGGGGTGGTCGTCGCCACGATGACCGCGTCGACCGCCGAACTCCCTTCCGCAGAGGCCGATTTCAGGGCGCGGCCGCCCGCCTCGACCGCGAGGTCGCTCGTCGCGGTGGAGGCGTCGGCGATGTGCCGCTCTCCGATGCCGGTGCGGCTGCGGATCCAGGCGTCGGAGGTGTCGACGAGCTTCGACAGTTCTTCGTTGGTCAGCGCGTACGGGGGGACACAGGTGCCGAGTCCGCACACGATCGCCGCCCGGCCCGTGCCCGTCGCGTTCATGAGACCCCGCTCTCCAGCCGCGCCACCTCGTCGCTGACCTCGTCGAGGTAGTCGGCCACCTCGACGTAGGACTCGATGATCGACACCTCCACGTACGGCAGTCCGCTGCGCAGGCAGAACTCCTTGACGATGGGCTGCGCCTTGCGCAGGTTGGTGCGTGGCATCGACGGGAACAGGTGGTGCTCGATCTGGTAGTTGAGCCCGCCGTAGAAGAAGTCGCTGAACCGGCTGGGCTTGAGGTTGCGGGAGGTGACCACCTGGCGGGTGAGCCAGTCCAGGTCCTCCTTCTCCCCGTCGCGTACCGGCATGCCCTTGTGGTTCGGCGCGAACATCAGGCCCATGTAGAAGCCGAACACGGCCTGGTGGAGGGCGAGGAACGCGATCGCCTTGCCGGGCGGCAGGAGGGAGAACAGCGCGGCGACGTAGAGCACCAGGTGCAGGGTGATGACGGTGAGTTCGGACTTCTTGTACTTGGTGAGCGCGCCCCTGCTCGCGGCCACGTAGCCCGACATGTGCAGGCGCAGGCCCTCCAGTGTGATCAGGACGAAGAACATCCAGGACTGGTGGCGGACCACGAACCGCTGGAACGGTGTGGTGCGCTTGACGCGGTCCCCGGCCTCGAAGATGACCTGCCGGCGCAGGATGTCGGGATCCATCGAGAGGTGGTTGGGGAAGTTGTGGTGGGCCGTGTGGTGCTTGACCCACCAGCCGAAGCTGACGCCGGTGAGCAGGTTGCCGTGCACATAGCCGATGATGTTGCTGGCCTTGCGGGTCCGGACGATCTGCCGGTGGCCCGCGTCATGGCCGACCAGGTCGGTCTGGCCGAACATCAGGCCGAGGAACACGGCCACGGCCAGCTGCCACCAGGTGTCACCGAGCAGTGCGAACGCCGTCCAACCGGCCGCCAGGAGAAGAAAGTTGAACGCGATCTTGTAGACGTACCAGCGGGGGCGGGTGTCCATCAGGCCGGCGTCCTTGACCAGCCGGGTGATCTCCTCCAGGGTGCCGGAGCCCTCGGCGTCCCGTACTCCCCTCTCGTTGACGGTGGTCATATCGCTTCCTCCAGGCCCATGTAGAGGAGCCGCTTGCGCTGCATCGACTCGGACCACTCGTGGGCCGTCCCCACCCGTTCCTCGATGGTGGTGTCGACGAGGCGACGGCCCGGCCAGATCTCGTAGTCGCCCGCGAGGTCGCGGTGCGCGTCCAGGCCCTTCTGGAAGAGGGTCTCGCGGCGCAGCGTCATCTCCGTGGCGGGCAGGTTCTCCCACAACTTGCGGCCACGGGTGATCAGTTCGAGGATGCGTTCCTTGTCCTCGGGGTGCGCGAGCAGGTGCTCGCGGGCGACCGAGCTGCCGACCGTGAGGTGGCGGATCTCGTCGATGCCCGCGCCGCGCTCGACGTCGGCGGCGGCCGGGTCGAAGATCCGCCACTTGAGTTCGGAGAGCTGTGCGGCAGGGGCGAGGACGCCCTCGACGAGGATCGTCAGGACGACCACTCCCCCGATGAAGTCCTCCTGGTCGCGCAGGACTTCGAGGCCGAGGTTCTCCAGCGGCACGAGCACGGCGTCACGGTCGGCGGCGGCGAGCCTGTCGATGGTGGTGAACAGGTCCTGCCGGGCGACGCCGAGGCTCAGCAGATGGTTGCGGAACACCATCGAGTGCCGGGCCTCGTCCATCAGCTGGGTCGTGTAGAACTCCATCGTCGCCGTGTCGGGCGCGAGGGCCACCATGTAGCCCAGCGCGCGCGTCGCCTTGTCCTCGGCGATGGAACGGAACGCCAGCTCCTGGGTGAGCGCCTCGTTCAGCGGCCCGGGACGCCGGGTCACCTCGTGCGGTCGTACGTTCTCGTCGTGGCCGAGGACCTTGCCGCGCAGGGTGCCCTGCGGCACCGCACGCAGCCAGTACTGCAAGTCGCATTCGGCGGCGGTCAGTTCGAGGGAGTTGGCGCCGTCGACCAGCGACGGCGCGTGGTCCCAGTCGGCTTCCGACGGGATGGCGGGATCGGGGGCCGTCCCCGTGGTGGTGTCGGTCATGGTCAGCTCCGGGTCGTGTCGTCGGGCGGGGCGGCGGCCAGGGCGGTGGAAGCCGGGGCGGCGGGGGCCGGAAGCCGGTGCAGGGCTCCGGCGAAATTGACCAGCGGGACCTCCGCGGAACCGAGCCGGGCGTCGGTCACCAGGCCGAGGACCAGCTCGTGGTCACCGGTCGGCACGGTGCGCGTCACCCGGCACTGCAACCAGCCGACGGCCCCGCCGAGCAGCGGCACACCGTCGGCGGTGTGCCCCGCCCAGACGCCGCGGCCGGGCCGGGTGAGCCCCTCACCCCGGTCGGAGCGGGCGAAGTGCCGCGCGAGCGGGTCCTGTTGGCTGCCCAGGACGTTGACGGCGAACGTGCCGGCCGCCAGCAGGGCGGCGAGGCCCTGGCTGTCCCGGCGCAGGGCGACCGAGACCATCGGCGGCTTCATCGAGGCGAGCGTGAGGGTGCTGACGGTGACGCCGTGGGTGCCCTCGTCGCGGCTGCACGTCAGGACGGTCACGCCGGTGGCGAACGTGCGGGTGGTGGCGCGGACGGAGGCGGTGCGGCTCCCGGCCGGCCAGTGGGCGGCAGCCGTGTGCGAACTCGGAGAAGCCGCGTTCGCCGAGGTCGTACTCGCGGATGTCATGGCGTCGGCCTCGCGTCGAGTTGCTCGATGAGGCGGCTGCCGTCGACGGCGGAGGCGGCGAACTCGGACCGGAAGCGCTGGAACGCAGGGTTGGCCACCGGCTCGAAGTCCAGGCCGAACGGCTTGAGGAAGTTGCCGAACAGGGCCCGGTCGCCGAAGAGATGGATGGGCAGCACGAGCAGCGCCCACTCCGGTCCGGCGAGCCAGATCCAGGCGAGCGCGACGATCGTCTGCGTGGCCAGGCTGTGCATCGTGTTGTAGAGGACGTAGTAGACCTTGGAGATCGCCTTGTCCTCGCTGCGGTGGTAGGCGATCGCGCCCGGGATGTAGCCGATGAGGTCGATGTAGAGGAAGAGGGCCACGGCCGGCAGCCACCGCACCTCGGTGAGGTGCGCGAGGAAGAAGCCGACCGCGACGGCGAGACCCACCGCGTACTCGACGCGGATCAGCCGGTAGGTGACGGGGCTGTCGAAGGTGTTCTTGGCATCCATCAGACGGCCCCCGCTGTCATCGCGGTGGGGGCGTCGTCGCCGTTTTGGAGCTCCGCGGCGCGCTCGCGGGCCAGTTCGACGGCCCGCACGAGTGCCTCGTCGCCGACGACCTCGGCCTTGGCGAACAGGCTGGTGACGACCAGGCCGATCGTCTCGCGGAACACCCGTTCCGCGACCGGGTCGAGGATGCCCGCGAGGCTCGGGATGCCGAAGTCGAACTCGGTGAAGAAGTCGATCAGGCTGTCCTCGCCGTCGGCGCGCACCTGCCAGGTGCCGGTGAACTCGGCGAAGTCCCCGTCGGTCTGGGTGAAGGCGATGGTCAGGCCGGCCCGGTCGATGGTGTCGGTCTCGCTCCAGCGCAGGATGCCGTTGCGGAAGTACACCTCCCAGTCGCTGTGTTCCTCGGCCGCCCCGCCCGCCGACCCGGCTGCCCGGGTCACCGTCACGGACCGTACGACTGGGGAGAGTTCGGGATAGCTGGCGAAGTCCTTCACGCGGTCGAACGCATCGGCGGGTGCGACGGCGACCGCGCGGATCGTGACCTGTGCGCTGCGCATGGTCAGACACCTCCTGAGGTCGGTGTGTAGCGGGCGGCCTGGGTCCGGCAGGCGCGGTCCATCGCCTCGTAGAGGAACTCCAGGTCCGTGCTGTCGAGCACGGCGGGTGGTGTGAGGCGCAGGACCAGATGGGAGTTGAGCGAGTGGTTGGCGATGACGCCCTGCTGGATCAGCTCGATGAGCAGGTCTCCGGCCGGCCCCGGCTCGGCGAACTCGATGCCGAGCATCAGCCCGCGCCCGCGCACCTCGCGGACCACCTCGCCGAAGTGACCGACGACGATCGTGCGCAGTCGGGTGAGGATCTCCTCGCCGAGCGTCCTGGAGCGGGTGACGAGGTCGTTGTCCTTGATCGCCTCGATGGCCCCGCGCGCGGCGGCCATGGCGAGCGGCACCCCGGAGAAGGTGGAGGTGTGCAGGTACGGGTCCTGGTCGAAGGCCTTGAACGCCGCCGGAGTGGCCACGACCGCCGACACGGGGACCACGCCGCCGCTGAGTCCCTTGCCGACGAGCAGGATGTCCGGCACCACGCCCTCGGCGTCCGCGCCCCACCAGGTGCCGAGCCGTCCGAGGCCCGTCTGGATCTCGTCCAGCACCAGAAGAGCGCCGAACTCCGCGCAGAGCGCGGCCACTTGGGTCAGGTATCCGGCCGGCGGTATGACCACTCCGGCCTCGCCCTGCACCGGTTCGACGAAGACGCAGCCCTCGCCCGGGATGCGTGCGAGCACGTCGCGCAGGGCTTCGGCGTCACCGTAGGGCACGTGTGTCGTGTCGGGCAGCAGGGGTCGGAACGGGTCCTGGAAGAGGCTCTTCCCGGTGAGCGTCAGGGCGCCCATGGTCTTGCCGTGGTAGCCGCCGTGGGTGGCGACGAGTCGCGTCCGGCCGCGGGTGCGGGCCAGTTTGATGGCCGTCTCCACCGCCTCGGCGCCGGAGCCCGCGAAGTGGACGCGGCTCAGGCCCTCCGGGACGACGGACACCAGGGCGTCGGCGGCGAGCGCGGCCTGCGGCTCCAGGAAGATGCGGGTGGCGACGGGGTGGGTGTGCAGTTGTTCGGCCACCCGGCGGATGACGGCGGGATGCCGCGCTCCGGTCAGAAAGACCCCGTAACCACCGCAGTTGAGGAAGCGGCGGCCGTTGCTGGTGGTGACCCACGCTCCTTCGGAGGCGACCTCGACATGGCCGCCGAACATCTCGCCGAGGGTGGCACGGCCCTTGCTGAGCCGGCTGCGGTAGAGCCGCCCGAGTTCATGGCGGTCCGGCAGAACGTCCGGTGCCAGTGGGGTGATCGTCACGCTGCCTCCTCAGGCCAGCCGAAGCGGCTTGCCCGCCACGTGTTCGAGGAACGGGCCCTGGAAGCTCGTGCGGGACGGCGGGTGGAAGGTCAGCCCGTGCGAGACGGCCGCGAGGTAGGCCACGTCGGAGGAGGTGATGAAGGCCATGCCGCCCAACAGCTCCACGGCCCGGTTCACCGCCTCGCCGAGCGCGTCCTGTACCGCGTAGCGCGCCACCAGGGTCTTCGCGAGCGCTTCGTTGCCCCGCTCGCCGTCCATCACCATCCGGGCGACGCCTTCGAGCAGCAGGTTCGCGGTCTCCAGTTTCGCGATCAGGTTCGACCGGTCCGACTCGCCGCCGCGTCCCGACCGGTACAGGCGCTCCACCAGCGCGGAGACCATTCCCACGTACGCGGCGGAGATGAGCAGTTCGAACCAGATGAACCCGACGGTCTGTAGTTCGTCGAGCTCGCCGGCCTCCCCGAGTTCGGTCCGCATGATCAGCTGCTCGTCGACGAACACGTCCGTCAGCCGTACCTCGTTGCTCTCCGCGCCCGCCAGCGCCCAGCTCTGCCAGAACGGGTGGCTGGTGATGCCGTCGGTCTGCCGCGGTACGAGCAGCACCGCCATCTCGGAACCTCCGTCGGCCGTGGGCAGCGCCACGCTCGCCGTCAGCAGGTCCATCGACTGTGAGAGGCTGCACGGCTTCTTCGAGCCGTTGATGACGAACCCGCCCTCCGCACGCTCCGCCCGCATGGTCGGCGTGAGGATTCCCTGCGAGGGCTTCCCCTCGGCGAATCCGGAGGCGACCAGGAGGTTCTGCTCGGCGATGCCTTCGAGCAGCGCCCACTCCATGCCGCTGCTCTTGATGGAGTCGGCCAGCGTGAAGAGGGTGGCCACGGAGAAGTGGTGCATCGTCGTGGCGACGGCCAGCGAGGGCGAGACGGCGCCGATGGCCCGTACGACGGCGAGCGCCTGCAACGGGTCCGCGCCGGCGCCCTGGTACTCCTTGGGAATCACCAGCCCCGGGCCCTTGGCGGTACGGAAGTGAGTGAGGCCGGGGCTCTCCGGCTTCTCCAGATCGGCGAGCGGGATGTCATCGAGGTTCTTGAGCAGGCCGGGCAGATAGCTCTCGCAGATCTCCCGAGCCGCGTCCAGGGAACGCATGGCTTCCTCAGGGTCGGTGGATGTTCGGAACGCGGGGGACACAGAGGTACGGGGATACGGGGATACGGGGACACAGCCGCCGCTGCCGGTGCTACCGGGGCCGGCCGCCGCCGAACACGGCCTCGCGGGGGCGCAGCCCCTGCACGCTGACGCTGACTCCCTGTACGTGGGAGGTGCGCAGGATCGGGTAGTTGGCCTCGCCGAACACGCCGCCGGTCAGGCCCGTCCCGCCGTGGGTGGGCAGGTAGGGCAGGAAGCCGATGTGCGAGTCGTTCACCTTCAGCAGCCCGCCCTTGGTGACCCGTGCGGTGAACCGGTCGATCACCGAACGGTCGTCGGCCCAGAGCGAGTTGCGCAGCCCGTACTCGTTGCTGTTGACCCAGTCGATGAACTTCTCCAGCAGTTCCTCGTCGTCGCCGTCGGCCCGTGCCGCGACGACCACGGGGAGCAGCGGGAAGAAGGTCTCGTGGGCCACCGCCCGTACGTCGCGTGCCCCTTCGAGGCCACGTACCAGGACGACAGTGGGTTCGAGGAAGATGCCGGAGGAGTCGCGGGCGCCGTCGAGCTGCATGGCGTGGCCGCCGCAGACCAGTTCGGCGCCCGAGTCGAGGGCGTCCTGGAGGCAGGAGAAGAACTTCTCGTTCCGCAGCACCGGAGTGAGCAGTACGTCCTCGTCACCGGCGTGTCCCGGTTTCACCAGGGCGCTCTGGCGGGCGAGTTCGGCGGTCAGCGACTCGGCGATGTCGGGGTGGGCGAGCACCTGGTTGGGGATCATGCACAGTTGCCCTGAGCCGTAGAAGCTCTCGGTCAGAGCCTCCGCGGCCAGCTGGACGTCGGCGTCCTTCCAGACCACCACCACGTCGTTGCCCGCGAGTTCGAGGATCGGCTTCTTGCCCGCGGCGACGCAACGCTCCTGGAACCGGATGCCGTTCTCGCTGCTGCCGAAGTACATGATGTCGTCGACGTGCGGGCTCTGCAGCCAGGCGTTCAGCATCGGCGCCGGGTCGCCGCACACCACACCGAGGGTGCCGGGCGGGGCTCCGACCTCCTCCAGCGCGGGCACCACCACCTCGTGCAGGACGTACATCACTCCGAGCGGTGCGCTGCGCGGGGCACGTACGACCAGGGCGTTGCCGGCGAAGAGTGAGGTCACGCCGAGGAGCGCGCTCGAAAGGGGCGCGTTCTGCGGAGGGTTGAGGCAGACGACCCCGTCGGGCTGCCGGCGTACGGAGATCTCGCGGGCCCCGTGCCGGAACTCCTGGAGCATCTGGGTGCGGTAGAAGCCGAGCGACTCGGGCCCGAAGCACTCCAGCATGCCGGAGACCTGCCAGCGGGCGAGCGCCAGCGGATGGCCCTCCTTGACCAGGATGTCGATGATCTCCTCGGCCCGGTCGGCGAGCCGGTCGTGGAGCAGCGTGCCGAGCTGTTCGAGGCGTACGTCCAAGGGGACCGCGGACCATTCGCGGCCGGCCCGGGCGGCGGCCTGGAGCGCGTGTTCGACGGTCTCGCGGTCCGCCTTCGCCACCCGGCCGACGATCGTGGACGGCAGCTCACCTCCCGCCGGTCCGCCGTGCCACTGGCCGCGCTCCAGCTTCCGCTTCAGCGTCAGATTCGTGAAGGCGTCGTCGAGCAGTGCCGCCGCGTCCAGGACGTAGACCCATTCCGTACTCGGAATGTTCTTTCCGTCGACATAGGAGAGATACGTCGAGGCCCCAGGAGCGAGCACGACATCCTCCTGGGTGAGCGGCGCATCCCCCGCCATTTGCGTGCCGTTCACGCGGTCCCCGCTTTCTTCATCCGCTTCGAGCAGTCGGAGCATTCTTCTTCCGGCTGCGCTCAGTAATCTTCCAGCGAGGGCTGAGAAGGCTCTGAGACGGGGCTGAGACGAACGTTTCAGGAGCATCGAAGCCGGCGGTCCGAGTATCTGCGGGCAAGGAATGTGAAGGTAAGTCGGCGTACGGCCGGGCGACAGGGGAACGAGATGTCAACGACTGAGGAATCGGTAGCCTTCGACTCCGTCGCGCAACCGCTGCGGAAGTATGCCGAGAACCCGAGCGCTTTCCTGGCACTGAACAGCGGGACCGAGTATTTCCTCGCCCCCGGCACGGAGGGCTTCGTCGCCTACCGTTCGGCGGGCGGTTATCTGGTCCAGTTCGGTGGGGTGTTCGGTCCCGAAGGCGAACAGGAGAAGCTCCTGAAGGCCTTCCTGGAATTTGCGCGTGCCAAGCGGCGCAAAGTCTGCGCGATCCAGCTCCAGCGCTCGGACGCCGACCTCTACGCCCGCTGCGGATTCACCGTGAACCAGGTGGGTTCCTCGTTCTCTTTGCACCTGCCCGCGTTCACGCTCAAGGGTTCCAAGTTCATGAAGCTGCGCAACAAGATCTCCCGCGCGAAACGCAGCGGACTACAGATCGACGAGGTCGCGTACGACGACGTCGCCGGCGAGATCGACGCCCTCGACCAGCGCTGGCTGCGCAGCAAGGGCAAGCACGTCAAGGAGATCGAGTTCCTCGTCGGCCAGTGCGGTGGGCCCGCGCAGCGCGAGCGCCGCCTGTTCGTCGGCCGCGTCGAGGGTGCCGTCGTCGCGTACATCTCCTACTCCCCCGCGTACGGCTCCCGGGCCGGCTGGCTGCACGACCTCAGCCGCCGCGACAACGACGTGTCCCCGGGCGTGATGGAGGCGGTGAACGCTCACGCCATTGACACCTTCCGCACCGAGGGTGCCGAGTGGCTGCACTTCGGCTTCACGCCGTTCACCCGCCTCGACCCGGGTGTCGAGGTGTCCGCCGCGAGCCCCGTGACGGCGAAGTTCATGCGCTTCCTCGCCGATCACGGCGAGAAGGTCTACCCCTCGGCCAGCCAGCTCGCGTACAAGGAGAAGTGGGCGCCGCAGCTGGTGCTTCCCGAGTACCTGGCCTTCCACGGGCGTCCGCGGTTCGGGGCGATCTGGCAGATCCTGCGGGTGACCAAGTCGATCTGACGCCGCCCGGGGAATCCGGCCTCCGGGAAACGGACGCCCACGGCCCGACGCCGGGCCATGGGCGCGTCTCCGCCGTCGCGCGGCGACCGCTCCGCCGCTGTCTACCGGGTCCGGAGGGGTTCCTGCCGGAGGATCTCCTGGAACCTGGCGCGAAGGGCGTGCCCCGGCTCCAGGCCGAGCCCCTGGGACAGCCGCTGCCGGGTCCGGTGGTAGGCGTCGAGCGCCTCGGCCTGCCGGCCCGTGCTGTACAGCGCGGTGATCAGCTGCTCGCAGAAGCGCTCGCGCAGCGGGTACTGGGCGTGCAGCTGCTCCAGCTCGGTGACCACGTCGCGGTGCATGCCCAGCGTGAACTGGGCCTCGAAGAGCTGCTCGTAGGCCGTCAGCCGGGTCTCGGTGAAACGGGTGGAGGCCATCCGGCACAGCATGCCGTGGCCCGCGTCGAGCAGTGCCGGTCCACGCCACAGTGCGAGCCCCTCGGTGAGCAGTCGGACCGCGCCGCCGGGGTCGGAGTCCTGAAGCAGCGCGGCCCTGCGGACCAGGTCGCAGAAATGCAGGGCGTCTATCCGGTGGTCCGGTATCGAGAGGATGTAGCCGAAGTTCGAGGTGCCGATCAGATCCCGCTGACTACCCATCCCGGTGCGCGCCGCGATAATGCGCCGTAATCGTGCCATGTGACCGTGCAGTGAATTGTCGGCGTCACGTGGCGGGTTCTCTCCCCACAGTTCGTCGATGAGATCGTTGCGTGAGACGGGACGGTTCGGCGTCAGGGCGAGGGTCGCGACAATGGCGCGCAGTTTTTCCCCCGGAATCTTGACCGATATATGCTCGTCGGCCATCTCCAACGAGCCCAGCAGATGGATCTCCATTTTCGCTCCCACGTCTGACCACTCAGGGCGGACACACCGCTGTGACGGGACACCACCGTCCCGTCACACCAAGGAATGCAGGGGAAAGTCGACGCCGCACCGGCGGCATCGAGGAATCGACAGGACCACCGCACCGACCCCGGGATCTTCAGTCGGAGATCACGTGCGGGAGATTCGATGCGAAGGAGAAAATGGAACGACGTCCGTCACAGCGGACAGCCTCGATGGGCATCCGGATCAATGACTCTCGCCTTGCCCCGTGAGGCACTTTCAGCAACACCGTGAGTGGTAGCGACTTCCCCCGTGGCAACCATGGCCTGAACAGTAATTCTCGCGCCCGGGAAGGGTCAACACGTTCGGCTCGCGTCGGCGAGTCGCCCAAACCGCCGAGACCACGGATTACCCGATTCCACAACAGGTCAACGAGCGGCAAAGACCGCTGGCGGGCATCGATACAACCCATTCGAACGGGATGTCGAGACCCGCTCACCCGCCGCGGGGCGCGTGACGCGCGTCACGCGGGGTGGAGCGAGCGGTGGGCGGGGGGCGGCCTTGTCGGGGTGAGCGCCGCCGTCGCGTGCGGAGCGTAGCGAAGCAGCCGGACAGGCACCCGCGCCTCCCGCAAGGTCCCGCCTGTCACTCCGCCCGCCCCCAAACCTCCGTCACCCGTTCGAGCTGCAGGTTTCCATGGTGCTGGAAAGGATGGTCTTGTTCCGGGCCGGCGATCCACGATGGGGGTCGACGGGCCGTCAGGCACCCGGAGTGACGGGGTGGCGGGCGGGCCCGTCGGTCTCGCTTCACTCCTTCGCTCGGAAGAGGACAGCCAACATGCAGACGAACAAGCGAATCGCCGGTGCCGTGTCCGTGGTGGCCCTGATGTCGGGGCTCCTCACGGCTGCCGGTGCCACGACCGCCGGTGCCGCGGACGGGTGCGGCAACAACAACGGGCTGACGCAGTACACGGCGTTCGGCACGCAGGGTCAGGGCTTCGAGCTGCGCCGCAACGGGTCCGGCAACAACACCTGCGTGTGGGGCCGCATCGTGGGCGGCAGCCCCGGTATGCACATCTGGGTGGACCGCAGCAACGACGGCGGCCGGACCTGGCAGGGCCACCTCGGGGAGGCCACCATCACGAGCGGCGGCAGCGTGTGGACGGAGGCCTTCGCCGATCGCAACGGCCAGGTGGCCCGCGCCTGTGGCGACTCGGGCTTCAACACGCCCATCCGCTGCACCGGTTGGTACTAGACGGAGCGGCGAGCCGGCCTCCTGTAGCGGGTCGTGAGGGCGGTTGTGGCGGCGGGCGCTCGGCGCTCCGTCGCCACGACCGCCCTGGCGCGTGTGGCGGGGTGGGCCGTCGGTCCCCCACCGTGGGCCCAGTCCCCGGCCGTGGGCCGTCGGTCCCGCGCCGGGAACGGAACGGGAACGGGGTTCGGGACAGTCCGGGTGACTTGGATGTCCGCGCCTGGCGCGCTCCTTCCCTCCGTCCCCAGCGACCGTTCAGGAGAGACCCCCATGCACCCACTGCTGCGTATCAGTGAGGAAGTTGGTGACGCGCTGGCCGAGAACCGGCCCGTCGTCGCCCTGGAGTCAACGGTGATCGCGCACGGTCTGCCCTACCCGGGCAACGTGGAGACCGCGCTCGCCATCGAGAAGGCGGTCCGGGAGTCGGGTGCCGTACCGGCGACCGTCGGACTGGACGGCGGCCGGTTCACCGTCGGCATGTCCCCCGACGACATGGAGCGTTTCGCGGTCGGCACCGGCGTGCCCAAGGTGTCCAGCAGGGACGTCGGCGTCGTCCTGGCCGGCGGCGGCATGGGAGCCACCACGGTGGCGTCCTCCCTGGTGGCCGCCGACCTCGCCGGTATCCCGTTCTTCTCCACCGCGGGCATCGGAGGCGTCCACCGAGGTGCGGGCGAGAGCTTCGACATCTCCGCCGACCTCGTCCAGTTCACCCGCAGCAAGGTGGCCGTCGTCTGCGCCGGCGCCAAGAGCATCCTCGACCTCGGGCTGACGCTGGAGTACCTGGAGACCCTGGGCGTGCCGGTGATCGGCTACCGCTTCGACCACTTCCCCGCCTTCTACTGCCGCTCCAGCGGACTGCGCGTCCCGAAGCGGATCGACGACCCGGGCGACGTCGCGCGCGCCGTGCGGATGCACTGGGCGGCCGGTCTGCCGGGCGGCCCCCTCATCACGGCGCCCATCGACGAGGAACACGCCCTGGACAGCGACCTCATGGAGGGGGTGATCCAGGGGGCGCTGCGTGCCGCCGAGACGGACGGGGTCAGCGGTCCGGCCGCCACCCCGTACCTGATGAAGGCCGTCTCGCGGGCCACCGAGGGCCGTTCCGCCGCCGCCAACCGCGAGGTGCTCATCAGCACCGCCCGGCTCGCCGGACACCTCGCCGTCGCCTACGCCGCCACCGCCGAACCGGACAGGGAGGCCGCGGCATGACCTCCGCGATGGTCTTCGACATCGACGGCACCCTCGCCGACACCCCCTCCGCGATAGCCGAGTTGATCGGTGACGTGGTGCGCGGACTCGGTGCCTCCCCCAGCCGCACGCAGGTGCTGGCGACGGTCGGAAAGCCTCTGGAGGCCTCCCTCGCCGGGCTGTTGGGCGTGTCCGTCGACGACGGGGCGACCGCCGAGGCCGCCGCCCGTTACCGCGGCCGCTTCGCGACGGACGTCCTGAGCCAGGGTCCGGCGCTGCTGCTGCCGGGCGTTCCCGAGGGCCTTGACCGGCTGCGGTCGGCCGGGCACCAGCTCGGGGTCGCCACCTCCAAGATCTCCTCCAGCGCGACCGCGCTGCTGGAGGCGACCGGCATCCTCGACCGGTTCGACACCGTCGTCTGCCACGACATGGTCGAACGCGGCAAGCCCCACCCCGACATGGCGCTGCGCGCCCTCGCCGACCTCGGCGCACCCGCGGCACGGTCCTGGTACGTCGGCGACACCGTCACCGACATGACGATGGCCAGGGCGGCCGCCCTGCGCACCGTGGGCGTGTCGTACGGAGTCGACTCCGCCGACGCCCTCACCGCCGCCGGAGCCGACCACGTCGTCGCCGACTTCCCCTCCGTGATCCGCGTGCTCCTGCACGGGACCGCCGTCACCGCCCACGACCTCGCCGGGACCCGCCCGGAACCGACCGGAGCCCTGACATGACCGTCCAGACGTCGTCCACCGCCGCCTCCCCCACCTCCCCCACTTCCGCCGCCTCTCACACACCCGCCCCCGAAGTCACCGGATTCAGCGGGCGCATGAAGGCCGCGCTGCTCGCCCTGTCCATCGCCCAGTTCCTGGTGGCGCTCGACTACTCGATCATCTACGTGGCCCTGCCCAGCATCGGATCGGGACTCGGTCTGCCGCCCGAGCGACTCCAGTGGGTGGTGTCCGCCTACGCCGTCTTCTTCGCCAGCTTCCTCGTGGTCGGCGGCCGGGCCGCGGACCTGACCGGCCCGCGCCGGCTCTTCCTCGGCGCGCTCGGTCTGTTCGGCGCCGGCTCGCTGGCGGCCGGACTGGCCGGGGACCAGTGGCTGCTGGTCGCCTCCCGCGCCGCCCAGGGCATCGGCGCCGCCGCCCTGACCCCGGCCATGCTGGCCCTCATCGGGGCCGCGTTCCCCGCCGGTCCCGTCCGTTCCCGGGCGCTCGCGATCTGGGGCGCGATCGGCGCGGTAGGGCTCGCGGCCGGTGTGCTGATCGGCGGTGTGCTGACCGCGGCGCTCTCCTGGCGGTGGGTGTTCTTCGTGAACGTGCCGCTCATCCTGGTCACCGTCGCCCTCGCCCTGCGGGTGCTGCCGGCCGGTGAGCGCACCCACGCGTCCGTACGGCGTCTCAACATCCCCGGCGCGGCCCTGTTCACCGGCGCCGTCCTGTTCCTGGTGGCGGCGCTCACCCAGGCCGCGGTCGACGGCTGGACGTCCGCCTCCTGCCTCGGCTGCCTCGCCGCCGCCGTCGCGCTGGGCACGGCCTGGACGGCGTACGACCGGCGCCCGGCCGCCACCCCGCTCATCCCGCCGGCTCTGCTGCGGATCCGCTCGCTGGCGGGTGCGAGCACCATGTCGGCGCTCTACATGGCGAGCGTCGGCGCGGAGTTCTTCCTGATCACACTGTTCCTCCAGAACGTGTGGGGGTACGGACCGCTCGGTGCCGGCATCGCCTTCCTGCCGCTGGCGCTCAGCGTGGTGGCGGGCAACCTCGTCACCGGCCGGCTCGCCGGGTCCTGGGGAATCCGCCCCACGCTCGCCACCGGATTCGCGGTCGGCGCGGCGGGGTTGGCCCTGCTCGGCCTCGGCACGAGCGGCTCGGACTACTGGATCGCCGTGCTGCCGGGCCTGCTGGTCAGCGGGCTCGGTCAGGGCATGGCCTTCGCGGGCATGTACATCGCGGGCACCAAGGACGTGCCGGACAGCGACCAGGGGACCGCGTCGGCGGTGCTGACGACGACGCAGTACACGGGCGGCGCCATGGGGCTGGCCGTGCTGGTCCTCGTGCTCGGTGACGCGCCCGAGGGCGGGGCGTTCGGCCGGGCCTACGCGCTGACCGCCGTACTCGCCCTGGTCGCCGCGGCGGTGGCCCTGCGGACACTCACGCCCCGTACCGCGTCCGCCCGGGATGCCGGGGGCGAGCGGTGACGCTGCCCCGCGTGATCGACCCCGGTACGGGCCCCACCACGGTCGTCGGCGGCACCCCGGTCTCCTTCCTCGTCACCGGGGACGACACGGCAGGCCGGTTCGGCCTCACCGAGCACCGGCTGCCGCCCCGGGCTCCGGGAGCGCCGCTCCACTTCCACAACGAGCTGACGGAGATGTTCTACGTGGCGAGCGGCGATGTGCTGCTCACGCTGGGCGCGGAGCGGCGCGTGGCGGGTCCGGGCACGTTCATGATGGTGCCGCCCGGGACCACCCACGCGTTCGGCAACCCCGGCGCCGACCCCGCCACGCTGCTGGTGATGTTCACCCCGGACGGCGGCCGGGAGAAGTACTTCCGCGAACTGGGCGAGCTGTTGGACTCCTCGCCCGAGCCGACCCCCGAGATGATGGAGGAACTGGCGCGCAGGTTCGACCAGTTCCCCGCGACCGCGGGCCTCGTCGCCCCCGAGAAGTGAGGAGAGAACCGTGCCTGTGGTGACCGTGGACTGGTGGAAGGGCAACGACCGACAGAAACGAGCCGATCTCGTGGACGAGCTGACCACGACGCTGGCCCGGATCGCGGGATGCCCGAGAGAGGCAGTGACCGTGCTCGTGCGGGACGTCGAGCAGGATCACTGGGGCCGCGGGGGCGTCCTGGCCGACGCGCCCGCCGAGGAGCCGGCGGACCGCTCGCCGGTGCCGGTCGACGCCGAAACCGTTCCGGCGAGGCGCCGTTGACGGGTTCGGGTGGACACGGTGGGTGGCCGGCAGCGTTCCGCTGCCGGCCGTCCGCCGTGCGGGGGGCGGGTCCGCGCGGGCGCGCCCCGGGCCCGACCCGCGTTCACAACCTGGTCCGTCGTCCCGCCCGCGAGCCCGATCGGTGATGCGCCGGACGAGGGCGCCGGCCCCCTTGGCGCGGCGGGCGCCCCGCGCTGGCCGTACGCCCGGGGAGCCGCCCCCGGCCTCATGGACCCTTTCCCCAGATCGACTTGCTCGTCCCCGAGAGGCCGCCGATCGGGCACGAAACGGGCACCCTTCGGCCGTGAACGGACACGGAGGGACTCATTTCTCCGGCCGTTGCCGAGCCACGCCGGCAACAGGCGCACAGCTACGTGCCGTTACAACCCCTGTACGGGACCCCGCCGAGTCCTCGCTTCGCCGACCGCCCGCACACCGGCCCCCTCGGCGTCAGCGGCGTCGGCCTCGCAACGCGCGCCCAGGGGACGACTGTTGTGAGCGGTCCTGCCCCGCGCCCTCGGTCCGCCCCCGGTCCGGACCCGTGCGAAAACTTGTCCGATACGCGCCAGCGCGCCCCCTGCTCCGGATGTAAGAGCCATGAAGCCGCGACCGTCAGTACACATCGTGGGTCAGAATGTGAACGTCGACGACGGCCGCCCTGTGCCGTTCCCTGCAGAACGTGAAGGAACGGGACGCCGTCTCCGGTCCTGCCACGCGGTCTCCTCTACAGGCGAACGGTGGTGCGGCGGCCGCACCCGGACCGAGGAGAGGACCCGCGCCATGCGCCAGCCAGCGCCGATTCGCTTTCGCATCCTCGGATCCCTGGAATGTTGGGACGGGGACGAACGCGTCCACGTCGGAGGCCCCGTCAGCGAACGGGTCCTGGTGACGCTGCTCCTCGAACCGCAGCGCGTCCTGCCGGTGCACCGGCTGGTCGAGGCCGTCTGGGACGAGGACGCGCCCGCCACCGCCGCGCACCAGGTCCGCAAGGCCGTCGCCGAGCTGCGGCAGCGCATCCCGGACGGACGCACCCTCATCGCCACCGACGGTCCCGGATACCGCGCCGCCGTCACGCCCGACCAGCTCGACCTGCTCCAGTTCACCGACGCCCTGCGCCGGGCCCGCGACCACGCGGCCGCCGGCCTTCCCGCGGAGGCCACGGCGCTGCTGCGCGAGGCCGTCGCCCTGTGGCGCGGCCCCGTGCTGTCCGGCAGCGGCGGCGCGGTCGTCGACGCGGCCTCCGCGTCGCTGGAGGAACGGCGCATGACCGCGGTGGAGCAGCTCTTCGACCTCCGGCTCGACGCCGGGGAGAGCGCCGAGCTGATCGCCGAGATCCGCGACGCCATCGGCGGGAACCCCCTGCGCGAGACGCTGCGCGGCCAGCTGATGCTCTCGCTGTACCGCTCGGGCCGGCAGGCCGAGGCGCTGGAGGAGTACGGCACGATCCGCGCCGTCCTCGACGAGGAACTCGGCATCCAGCCCGGCGACGCCCTGCGCGAGCTGCACCAGGCGATCCTGCGCAACGACCCCGCGCTGACCGCGCCCCCCACGGCCGATGCCACGGCGGCTCCGACGGTCACCGGCAGCCGCTCCACCCTCCCCTACGACCTGCGCGACTTCACCGGCCGCGAGGAGGAGCTGCACAAGCTCCTCGGGTTCGTCGAGGACGCCACCGGCTCCGGACCGCTGATCGTCGCCATCGACGGCATGGGCGGCAGCGGCAAGACCTCGCTGGCCGTCCGCGCCGCCCACCGTCTCGCCGAGCGCTACCCCGACGCGCAGCTCCACCTGGACCTGCGCGGCTACACCCCCGGCGAGGAACCGCTCGCGCCGGCCGCCGCGGCCGAGGCGCTGCTGCGGATGCTCGGTGTTCCGGGCGAGCGCATCCCGGACGACCCGCAGGGCCGCATCGCCCTGTGGCGGTCCACCATGACCAGGCACCGGATGATCCTGCTGCTCGACAACGTGGTCGACGAGGCCCAGGTGAAGCCCCTGCTGGCCTCCCCCACCGGCACCGTCGTCCTCGTCACCAGCCGCGCCCTGCTCGTGGACCTCGACGCGGCGCACTCCGTCTCCCTCGGCACCATGGCACCGCCGGACAGCGTCGCCCTGATCGTCGGCATCATCGGGGAGCGGCGGGCGCACGCCGAGGCCGACGCCGTCGCCGAACTGGCCGACCTCAGTGGGCACTTACCCCTCGCCCTGCGCATCGCGGCGGCCCGGCTGCGCAAGCGGCCCCGCTGGACCGTGCGCTATCTCGTGGACCGGCTCCGCGACGACACCCACCGCCTCGCGGAACTCAGCGCCGGCGAGCGCAGCGTCGAGGTCACCCTGCGTCTGTCGTACGAGGGTCTGGACGCCGACTACCGCAAGTCCTTCCGGCTGCTGGGCCAGTACCCGGGCGCCGACCTCGACGTCTACACGGCGGCGGCGCTGCTCGACCTCGGGGTCCGGGACGCGGAGGACATCCTCGAATACCTCCTCGACATGCACCTCGTGCAGCAGCACGAACCGGGCCGCTACGCGTTCCACGACCTCGTGCGCAGTTTCGCCCACATGCTGTCGCGGGCCCGGAGTTCCGGCGGCACCGGCGAGTTCAGCGAGGAGGCCGCGGGTGCGGTCCGCCGGCTGCTGGAGTTCTCGATCACTGCCTCCGACGCCGCCTGCGACCTGCTCTTCCCCGGCAGGGTGCGGATGGCGCGCCCGACGCCGTCGTTCCGTCCCGAACTGGCGCCGCTCGGCACGCCGGAGGCCGCCCGCGACTGGTTCGAGCGCGAGCAGGACAGTCTCCTCGCCGCGATCGCCCTGGCCTTCCGCCGGGGGCTCGACCGCGAGGTCGCCCTGCTCGCGGCGAACGTCGTCTTCCACCTCGATCTGCGAGGCAGGCTCGACGACTTCCTCGCGCTGTGCCACACCGCGCTCGCCGCGGCCCGCCGGCTGGGCGAAGCCGATCTCCTGCGGCTGAGCCTGTCCAACCTGGCGGTCGCCTGCTGGAAGCGCGGCAGGTTCGAGGACGGCATAGCGGCGGCGGTCGAGGCCCATCGGCTCGCGGTCGACCTCGGTGACCGCCGCGGACAGGCCAAGGACACCGGTGTGCTGGGCCTGTTGCTCGCCACCACCGGCCGCTTCGAGGAGGCACTGCCCCGGCTGGAGCAGTCGATCGCCCTCAAGCGCGAACTGGGCGCCGAGCGCGCCGAGGCGGAGTCCCTGTCGAACGTCAGCGGCGTCTACATGGAACGCGGTCACTTCACGCAGGCGGTGCAGGCGGCGTCCCGGTCGATCGAACTCGCCCGCAAGATCGGCGCGTCGGAGAAGGAACTCGTGGGGCTGAACGACCTCGCGCAGATCCAGCTCGCGATGGGTGACGTCGAGACGGCGGCCCGTACGCTCGCGGCGGCCCGTGAACGTGCCCCCGGTGTGCTGGCCCCGGCCGAACGGGCGTTGCAGCTCGTCCTCTCCGCGGAGGCCGAGGGCCGGCTCGGTCGCCGACAGCAGGTGCTGCACTGGGTGGAGGAGGCGCTCGCCACCAAGGGACTTGAGGACGCGCCCGTACGGGAGGCCACCGTGTGGAACTCCGCCGGGCGGTTCTTCCGGCAGGGAGGCGATCACCGGCGGGCGCTGGAACTGCACCGGCAGGCCCACGCCTCCGCGGCCAAACTGGGCCACCGGGTCGAGGAGGCCTACGCCCTGGACGGCGCCGCCCAGGCACTGGCCGCCCTCGGGAACACGGTGGAGGCGGCCGAACAGGGCGCCGCCGCGGAGGAGGCCTTCCAGTCGATGGCCATCCCGGGGCGGGTACGCCGAGGGGACTGACGTTCCCCGCGTTCGGGAGAGCGGGCCGTTCCGTCGACGCTCCCGGCGCGCGGGCCCCGTACAGCTGCCGGTCCGAACGCCTCATGCCGATGCCCGCCGTCGTGCACGGCGGGCATCGGCATGGGGTGCGCGGCTCGGCGGTGGGGGGCGCCGCGCCCGGTGGAGCGGGGCTCAGGCGGCGATGACGTTGGGGCCTTCGTCACCGTCGGCGCCGAGGGTGACCACGTTCGGACCCTCGTCACCGTCGGCACCGGCCGTGACCACGTTCGGACCCTCGTCGCCCAGCGCGCCCGCGGCGATGATGTTCGGGCCCTCGTCGCCCAGGGCACGGGCGGCCACCACGTTCGGGCCCTCGTCGCCCAGGACGCCCGCGGCGATCACGTTCGGACCCTCGTCACCGTCGGCGGCCGCGGCGACGACGTTCGGGCCCTCGTCACCGTTCGTACCGGCCGTGATCACGTTCGGGCCCTCGTCGGAGGCGGGCGTCAGGAGCAGGCTGTGGTCCGAGGCCGCGTGCCCGGCGAACGAGATGCCGAAGACCGCGTTCGGGCCCTCGTCCGAGACCGGGCCCGCGGCCGTCGCACCGGCGGCGATTCCGGCGCCGAGGGCCAGGGTGATCGCCGCGTAGGCGAAGAAGCCCGCCGAGGTTCCGAAGCCCTTGCTGATCATGGTGTCCGCCTTCTGTCGTCGCGGTGCGGTGCTGACAGAAAGAAAGGTCGCGTCCGGCGCTCCCGGCCCGTTCCGCGTCCGTTACCGCCCTCTCGGGCACGACGGGGAAGCGCCCGGGAACGGCATCGGCGGGGCTCCGGCCACCGTCTTCACAGCCTCCCGGAGCTCCGACGAAGACCGCCCGCACGACCCCTTTCGGGCCGTACGGGCGGTCTTCGGGAACGGGGTCCACCGGACGCGCGGGGGCGCGGCGGGCTCAGAGGTGGTCGGGGCGCCGGCTCACCTCCGCGCGCAGCAGACGCCCGACCGCCGTGACCGTCTCGGCGGCCGCCTGCGTCGACTCCGCGCTCAGCATCACGTGGCCCTCCGCGCCCGAGCCGTGGCCCGGGATGTCGTCCCCGGACGCGTACGGGAAGTGCACCCGGTGGACGCCGGGCAGCTCGGAGACCGCCTCCAGGCCGGACACCGACAGCAGCCGTCCCGCCGGCAGCCGGTAGGACGCGACGGCCGCGTACCGGTCGGCGGTCGGTACGTCGACGGGTTTCCCGGCGAGCGCCTGGACGAGCTCCTCGTCGGCGTCGAAGCCGGTCGCGAGCTCGATCAGCGAGGCCAGCGGCTCGTCCGGCCAGGTCGCCCGGGAGCGCACCACGCGGGGCCCGTCGGCGGTCAGGACGACCACGGTGTAGGCGTAGCCGAACTCGTAACCGGCGAGGTCGAGAAGCTCGGTCACGATCGCGCGCGCCTCGGCCTCGTCCCGCTCCCCCAGGGGCGCCGGGAAGAGGTGACTGCTCGGATGCCAGGCGCCGTGCAGGGCCACGACACCCACCACCCGGTGCATGCCGTCGACGGTGAGGGTCACGACGCCGTACTCGGGGCCCTCCAGATACTGCTCCACGAGATACGAGCGCTCGCCGGCCGTCCCGTCCCGGGGGCCGGCGATCCCGGAACAGGCGGGCAGGGTGCGCACGGTGACCTGCGCGCCGATCTCCTCGACCGCGGCGGGCAGTTCCTCCGCGGTACGGGCCCGGGCGGCGGGGACGTACGAGTGCCGGCTGCCGTTGAGCAGGGCGCGCATGGCCGCGGGTTCGCCCAGCAGCCGGGCCGCGTCGGCCGGGTTGGGGGTCAGTCCGAGGCGGGCCGCGGTCCCGGCGACGGCGGGGAGTTCGGCGGTGCCTGCGCAGGCCAGCAGCCGCTGACTCCCGTGGACGCGGGCCGCCGTCTCGATCGACCCGGCGAGGGTGTCCTCGTCCGTGAAGTCGACGTGCTCCACGGGCACTTCGGGCGGAAGACAGGCGTCGTGGGGCGGGAGCGTGTCCGTGAGCACCCGTACGGCGAAGCCGGCCGCGACGGCCGCGCGCACCAGGCGGGGTGAGGGACAGAGCAGCAGCAGGCGCTGCGGAGCACTCTCCGGGGGGTCGGGCTCTCGGTGGCGGTCGGCCGTCGCACTCATGGCTGGCTCCTCGTCTCCTCGACGGCGGGCGGGACCGGGCGGGAGCGGTGCCCGCCGATGTCCCACGTGCCCCGGACAACTGATGGTTCGTACATAGGTGGTTGCTTCCTTGCGCGTAAAGGCGCCGGACCGGATCTCCTGGTCGTGCTCCGCGCGTCCCGGCGCGGAGTGGCGCTCGACGGGAGTGTCCCGGGGGCCGTTCCCGGATCCCTCCCCGTGCGTTCCCGGCCCACGCCGGATCACGGCCCTCGTGGGCCGGCGACCGGGGAACCGGCCGGGAAGGGATCGGGAACGGCGCGAGGCAGGCTCTGTCCGGGACCTCGACCTAGCACGGCGGCCGTCAGGATCCCCCCTCGCTCCGCCGGGAGCACACCTGCGCCCCCACCCGTCCCGGACCCCTCCGCGGCCGCCTCCCTTCCCCCGACTGGAGCCCCCCGTGAGCGCCACTTCCCAGGAGCCCGCCTCTGTACTGCCCTTCCGACGGGCCGGTGCGGACGCCGGCCGTGCCGTGCCGACCGCCACCCCTCCCGACCTCACCGGTACCGGTCTGCTGCGTCTGATGCGCGAGGACCTGCACGTCGTCGTCGAGCGCGACCCCTCCGTACGGGGCCGGCTGGAGGCGGCGCTGCATCCCGCGCTGACCGCGCTGTGGACCCACCGGGTCGCCCACCGGCTGCACACCCGGGGGCACCGGATGGCGGCACGGCTGCTGGCCCGCTGGGCACGGCGGCTGACCGCCGTCGAGATCCACCCCGGGGCGGTCCTGGGCCGGCGTGTGTTCATCGACCACGGAGCCGCCGTGGTCATCGGCGAGACGTGCACGGTCGGCGACGACGTGACGATCTACCACCAGGTGACGCTCGGCGCGGTCGGCTGGTGGAGCGACAACAACCGGCCCGAGGGCGCCCGCAGGCATCCGGTGGTCGGCCGCAACGTGGTTCTCGGCACGAACGCCACCGTGCTGGGTCCGGTGACCGTCGGCGACGACGCCGTCATCGGCGCGCAGGCCCTGGTCAACAAGGACGTCCCGGAGGGGACGCGGATGCTGGCCGCCACCGCGACGACGGGCAGGCGGGGCCGCCCGTCCGAGGACGTCATCGCGAGCATCGCCTCGGCCGGCTCCTGGTAGCCCTGCCCCGCGCTCCACGTCACCGACGCCTCCTTGTGACCGCAGGCCCAACCACCCCCCACCGGATCAGAACTGACGAGGAATCACATCATGCGTACTCTCGCACCGCACACCTCCCGACCGCCCCTGGTCCGGCCGGCCGTCGCCGACGGCATCGACGACCTGGTGGGCGCCACCCCGCTGGTCCGCCTGCGGCTCGAAGGACTGGCGGCGGGCGCGGAGATACTGGCCAAACTGGAGGCGGCCAACCCGATGTCCAGCAGCAAGGACCGGGCGGCGCTGTACATGCTGAAGGCGGCCGAGGCCCGGGGCGATCTCGCTCCGGGCGGCACGATCGTCGAGGCCACCTCCGGGAACACCGGCATCTCACTCGCCGCCCTGGCGGCCGCCCGCGGCCACCGCTGCGTCATCGTCCTGCCCGACAACGCGACGACCGAGCGGGTCCGGCTGCTCGCGGCGCTGGGCGCCGAGGTCGTCCAGACCCCCGCCGACCGCGGCTACCCGGGCGCGATCGAGAAGGCCGAGGAGATCCACGCGGCCACGCCGGGCTCCTGGTTCCCCTGCCAGCACGAGAACCCGGACAACGTCGAGGCGCACTACGCCACCACCGGACCGGAGATCACCGCCGCCCTCACCGCGACCGGCCGCCGCGTCGACACACTCGTCTGCGCGGTCGGTACCGGCGGGACCCTCACCGGCATCGCCCGCCACCTGCGGGAGCAGGACCCGGGCGTACGGATCGTCGCGGTCGAGCCGCTGGGGTCCCCGCTGCTGTCGGGCGGACAGCCCGGACGGCATCGCATCCCCGGACTCAACGGCGGGTTCGTCGCCCCGACCACGGACGTCTCCCTGATCGACGAGGTGATCACGGTCAGCGACACGGACGCGCTGCGCACCGCTCGTGAACTCGCCTCCGGGCAGGGTCTGTTCGTCGGTGTCTCGTCCGGTGCGGCCGTGCACGCGGCCCAGTCGGTGGCCGCCCGCCCCGAGTACCGCGACCGGACCGTCGTCACCGTCCTGCCGGACACGGGCGAGCGCTACCTGAGCATGTGGGAGGACGTCTCGTGACGCTCCTGGTCTCCACGCTCAGGAGGTTCGGCGACGCGGTCAAGGTCCGCATCGGGGAGACGACGACGACCCGGTACATCGCGCTCGCCGAGACCACCGACGGCCGCCTCGGCATCTTCCACCACCACATGCTCCCCGGCGCGGCCGGAGCGGCCCCGCACTACCACACGCGCATCTCCGAGACCTTCTACGTCCTCTCCGGCGAGGTCACCGTCCACGACGGCACGACCTGGCACAAGGCCCACGCCGGCGATCTCCTGCACGTGCCCGAGCACGCGGTGCACGGCTTCCGCAACGACAGCGACGCCCCGGCCGAGATGCTGATCATCTTCACGCCGGCGGAGAACCGCGAGGGCTACTTCACGGGCCTGGCGGAACTCCTGGCCGACGGCAACGTCCCGACGCGGGCCGAGATGGTGGCGCTCATGGAGAAGTACGACCAGTTCGAGATCGACGAGCCCTGATCCGTCTCCCCCCACACCCAACCGTTCGACACCTTCCAGGAGTCATCACATGAATCCCGTCAACTGGGCCCGCTTCGGCCTGCTCGCCGCCCTCTGGGGGTGCAGCTTCGCCTTCATCAAGGTGTCTCTCGACGCCTTCGAGCCCCTCCAACTCGCCTTCGGACGACTGCTCGTGGGCGCTCTCGTCGTGTCGGTGATCCTCGCCGTGACCAAGGGCTCCCTCCCGGACCGGAAGGTCTGGGGACACATCGTCGTCGCCTCGGTGTTCGGCAACGTCGTGCCGTTCACGCTCTTCGCCGTCGGTGAGCAGCACACCACCGCCACCATCGCCGGTGTCATCCAGGGCGCCACACCGCTGGTCACCCTCGGCCTCGCGGCCCTCGCCATCCGCACGGAGAAGCCCACGGCCCGCAAGGTGACCGGTCTCGTCATCGGCTTCGTCGGACTGATCGTCGTCGTCGGGCCGTGGCGCACCCACGGCTTCGGATCCATCGGCGGCCAGCTGGCCTGCGTCGGAGCGGCGGTCAGCTACGCGATCAGCTTCGTCTACCTGCGCCGCTTCATCGCCCCGCACAAGATCCCGGCTCTCGCCGTGACCGCCGCGCAGCTCACCTCCGCCATGGTCATCACCGGCCTGATCACCACGTTCACCATCGGCTGGGATCTCCCGGGCGAGCTGACGGCCGGTCCGCTGCTGTCGCTCCTGGTCCTCGGCGGCGCGTCCACCGGTATCGCCTTCGTGCTGATGAACCGGCTCATCGCGGACGCCGGTCCCACCACGGCCTCCGGCGTCAACTACCTGGTCCCGGTGTTCTCCGTGATCGTCGGGGCGTCGGCCCTCGGCGAGTCCGTGACGTGGAACGTGCCGGTGGGCGGCGCCGTGGTCATCTCCGCGCTCGCCCTGGCCGAGGGACGGCTGCCGCTGCCGTCCCGCCGTACCGCCGGCCCGCCCGTGGCCGCCACGGCTCCCGCGCCCGTCCCCGACCGGTCGCAGGCGACCGTCACCCAGGAGGCCTGCTGACCCGGCAGGCCGCAGGCCCGCACAGCACGAACGCCGCACGGCGCGCTCCCGACCGGGGGCGCGCCGTGCGGCGTTCCCGCGTCCGTGCGTTCCCGCGTCCGGGCGTCCGGGACCGACCATGAGGTCGGCAGGTCGGCAGGTCGGCAGGTCGGCGCCCAACGCGCCGTCCAATAAGGGGCGTTCACCGAGACATCCCGGTCCCCACCGCCCTCTTCCCGTGACCGCTCCCGGGGCCGGGAGCGACGTGGGACACGACCGGGAACCCCTCGCGCGAACCTTCAACAGGAGAAGGAAGAAGGACCGCGGTGACCACACCGGCCGCCGCCCCGTCTCCACCGAGCAACCGGTCCACGACCACGCAGTGGTGACACCCGGTCATCCGGCACCACTCCGCGCTCGTGCGACGGTCCGCCCGGTCCGCTCCCGCCGCCGGCGGCCGGCGAGGCCCCCCTGGGGCACCACCCGCCGCCCGCGCTCCCCCACAGCACCGGCAGGCCGACGCCACCGCGCCGGCCTTCGAACACAGGAAGCAGCCACCGGCATGCCCCCATCCACCGAAGCTCCCACCACCGCCCTCGGCGACGCCCGCATCATCACCGCGGCGGAGTTCGAGTTCCTCCCCGTCGCCGGGGCCGACCCCGCCGCCCGCACCACGGTGGCGACCCCGGTCAGCCCGGCCGCCGGCGCCACCCACGTCACCCTCCACATCGTCCGGGTCGCCGCCGGTGAGTCGTACACCCCCGAGCACAGCGCGGCCGAGGAGAACACCGTCGTGGTGTACTCCGGAACCGGGACCGCCGCGGTCGGCGGCAACTCCCGTCCCGTGGAACGCGGTTCGGCCGCCTACGCCCCCACCGGCCAGGCGCTCGCCCTCAGCGCCGACGCCGCCGGCATGACCGCGTACGTGTGGCGCACCCCGCTCGCGGGCGCCCCCGTCGGCGGCGCGCCCGTCCTGCACTCCTCCCTCTGGGACGACACCACCCAGCTGCGCGGCTTCGGCGGGACGGGACAGATCGAGGCCGCCGAACGCCGGGCGACCATGAACTTCGTCTTCTGGCCCGGCAACGGCAGCAGCCGGCTGTGTCTGCACTGCGGCATCCAGCAGCCGGGCGAGACCTTCAACGTCCACCTCCACCCCGACAGCGACGAGGCGTTCATCGCCTTCGAGGGCGTCGGCCAGATGTACCTGCGCGACCGCTGGATCGACGTCAGCGCCGGAGACGTGCTCTACGCGTCGCCCGGGGTGCTGCACGGCGCCCGCAACCCCCACACCGGTCCCACCGCCCGCCGCTTCGTCACCTGCGGTGGCCCCAGCCCCTACGACCCGGCGCTCTACTCCGCCGCCGGTTACTCCTCACAGGTCAGGTGAACGCAGCGTGTGCCGCATATACGGAACCTTCAACATCCACTCCGACGAGGCCGAACTGCGCCGTGTCGCCGACCTGATGCACCACGGCGGTCCCGACGCCCAGGGTGTCGCGCACCGGGCCGACTGGGCGCTCGGCAACAACCGGCTGTCCATCATGGACCCCGAGGGCGGCGCGCAGCCGTACCACCTCGGCCGGGTCACCGTCGTCTTCAACGGTGAGATCTACAACCACCGTGACCTGCGCGAACGCCTGACCGGCCTCGGCTTCCACTTCGACGACCAGTGCGACGGGTCCATCCTGCCCGCGCTGTACCTGACCTACGGGGACCGGTTCGCCGAGCACCTGGACGGCATGTACTCGGTCGCCGTCATGGACCTGCGGAGCACGCCCCGCATGGTGCTGGCCACCGACGACTCGGGCATGAAGCCGCTCTACTACCACTGGGAACAGGCCACCGGACGCTTCCACTTCGCCTCCGAACTGCCCGCGCTCCTCGGCTTCGCCGGGGTGCGGGCGGAGGAGGACGAGGCGGGACTCGACGCCTATCTGACCTCCAAGACACCGTTCGGCGACCGCACCATGTTCCGCGGCATCCAGGTCATGCCGCCGGCCGCCACCGCCGTCCTCAGCCACCGTGACGGACTGCGCGTCAAGCAGCGCCCCATGGCCCACGAGCGGGGCCTGCGCCCCGACAAGGACCGCACCCTGGACGAGGCGGGCGAGCAGCTGCGTGCCCTGCTCTTCGAGGAGGTGTCGCGCCTCCTGGTGGCCGACGCACCGGTCGCCGCCGTCACCTCGGGCGGACTCGACTCCAGCCTCGTCACGGCGCTGGCCGCCGAGGCACTGCGCGCCGCCGGGGGCCTCGGGAGCCTGCACACCTTCAACATCGCCTACACCGGCACCTGGCCCAGCGACGAACGCGCCTACGCCGCCGAGGTCGCCCGCGCCGCCGGCACCCGGCACCACCAGGTGGAGGTCGACCCGGCCACCTTCCCCGACCTGATGACCGACGTGGTGCGCCACCTCGGCCAGCCCAACGCCGATCCGATCACCCTGTCCACGTTCTCCCTCTTCCGCGCGGTCCGCGACGCCGGCTTCAAGGTCGCCCTCACCGGTGACGCGGCCGACGAACTGTTCAGCGGCTACTCCCGGATGACCCAGGCGGTCGCCGCACACCACGGCTCGGACTGGATCGACGACTACCTCGACCACCTCGCGGCCGTCCCGCGCGCCCTGCGCGAGAGCCTGTACACCGACGAGTACGCCTTCGCCGTGAACGCGGTCGGCTCCTCCCTGCCCGCCGAGATCCGGCGCGTCCTGCACAGCAGCCCCGGCACCCGCCTTCAGCGCATCGGCGCGGTGGAGCAGCGCTACCGGCTGCCGGCCTACCACCTGCGGCGCGTCGACCACCTGTCGATGGCGAGCTCGGTCGAGGTGCGGCTGCCGTTCTGCCAGCCCTCCGTCGTCCGGTTCGCCTCCACCCTGACCGACGCGCAGCGGCTCGTTCCGGGCCAAGGCGTGAAGCGGGCGCTGTACCGGTCGGCCCAGGGCCTGATCCCGCGCAGCGTGCTGGAACGCCCCAAGCAGCCCTTCACCCTGCCGGTCACGGCGATGCTCGCGCCCGGCCAGCGGCTGTGGACCCTCGCCCGCGACGTGCTGTCCCCGCAGACGCTGCGCGCCGACGGACGGATCCGCCCCGAGCGGGTCGACGCGCTCTTCGACGAGCAGGCCACCCGGCCGAGCGACTCCGTCTCGCTGGCGCTGTGGTCCCTGATGTCGCACCAGTTGTGGCGCCAGGAGTTCTTCGCGACGGCCGGAGCGACCTCGTCCGCGCCGCTGACGCTGCACTCGCCGGCGCGGGTCCTCCAGGAGGCGGCCGCATGACCGTCAGCCTCGCCCGAGCGCACGGCACCCCGTGCCCCACCGCCGTGGTGGACGCGCGGACCCTGCCCGCCTCGGAGCCCGAACTGCTCGCCCGGCTCACCGAGTTGCGGTCGGCGCTCGCCGACCACGGAGCCGCGGACGTCCTGAAGAACGCGCTCGTCCAGCCCTCCCGGCACCCCCTGTTCGACCTGGACTACCGCTTCGTCCAGTCGATGCCGGACCGGCTCGACAGCTTCGACCTGCGGGGCTCCTGCGGTCACTCCATCCTCGCCGCGGTCGAGGCGGCGGCCCGCACCGGCATGATCCAGCCCCTGGTGGCCGGCTGCCGGGTCCGGGTCAACGTGCTCAACAACGGGGACAACGTGGTGTGCGAGGCGGAGGAGACCTCCGACGGAGGCACCCGCTTCACGGCACACTTCCTCTGCTCGCCGCCCCGGCCGGTCGACGAGCTCCTCATCACGGGCGAACCGGTCACCGGCATCCGCTTCGAGGGCCGTACGGTGCCGGTGTCCCTGGTGTCGATGGGCAATCCGTACCTCTTCGTGCACGCCGTCGAGCTGGGCGTCCGCACGGTCGAGGAGCTCTTCGCCGACGACCCGCTGCTGTTCGACCGGATGACCCGGCTGCGCCGCGCCGTCTGCGAGGCACAGGGCTGGGACGGCACCGGAGCCTTCCCCAAGGTGGCCGCGCTGCTCCCCGACGGCCCCGGCGCCCTCGCGGTGCGCGCCATCTCCGTACCGTCCTGGCACCCCACCGTGGCCCTGACCGGCGCGACCTGCCTCGCCGCGGGCGCCGCCGTGGAAGGCACCATCCCGCACCTGCTGTCCGGCGCGGCGGACCAGCCGGAGAACGGCATGCTCGCCCTGCGCACGCCCGGCGCCACCGTCCGCGCCTCGGCCCGTACGACGGGCGGTCCCCACGACCGCCGGCTCGCCTGGATCTCCGTCGCGGAGAAGCAGGTCGACTACCGCGGCCACTTCCTGCCCGCCCCCACCTCCCAGGAGTTGTCATGGCTTCCGCAGACAGCCTGACCGTGCCCGACGCGCCGGACCTCACCGACGCACCGCTCCCCCTGCCGGCCACCGGGATGACCGCGGCGATCCGCGAGCGCCTCGCCGCCTGCGCCCGGGACGCCGACGTGAGCGGCGAACCGGACCGGCGGGCCCTGGCCCTGCTGCGCGAGACCGGCCTGCTCGGTCTGGCCCTGCCGTACGAGTACGGCGGCACGGGGGCCGACGCGCACGGTCTGAACACGGCCGTCGAACAGGTGGCGCGGGTCAACGCGTCCGCGTCGATCATGCTCTTCCAGCACTACGCGGTCAGCACCCGTATCCTCGAACACGGCAGTCCCGCCCTGCGCCGCCGGCTGCTGCCCCAACTCGCCCGCGGTGACTGGCTGGCCGCCTCCGCGTGGAGCGAGACCGGTGCCGGCGCGAACAAGAAGCACCTGTCCACCACCGCCCGCCGCACGCCCGACGGCGGCTGGGTCCTCGACGGCGCCAAGTCCTTCACCACCAGCGCGGGCCTGGCCGACATCTACCTGGTGCTGGCACAGACCGACGAGCCCGCGCCGGACGCGGCGCCGGACACCGGGTACGGCTCCGCGGGCCAGACGTTCTTCCTGATACCGGCGGAGACTCCCGGTCTGGAGCCGGACACCTCGATGCGGCTGACCGGCATGCGCGGTTCGGCGACCGGTTTCGTCTCCGTCCACGACTGCCACGTGCCGGACACCGCGCGCCTGGGTGCGGTGGGCACGGCGGCCTCGATCATCGCCGGTGTCCGGGACAGCGGCGCCACGCTCGGCGCGGTGTCCGTCGGCCTGGCGCAGGCGGCACTCGACCTGGCCCACGAGCACGCCGAGCGGCGCGGTCTGACGGCCCAACAGGCCGTACGGCACCGACTGGTGGACATCGCGGGCGAGGTCGAGGCCGCGCGTGCGGTCGTCGAGCGCACGGGCCGGCGTACGGCTCCGGACCCCGGGATCACCACGCTGCACTCCAAGCTCTTCGCCTCCTCGGCCGCCGAGCGCGTCGTCAACGCGGTGGAGCGACTGCTCGGTTCGGCCGGCTATGTCGCCTCGAACGAGATCAACCGCTACGGCCGCGACGCGCGCGCCGTCGCCCTGATGGGACCGACCAACGACCTCTGCAAGGAACTGGTGAGTCTGACGTGGAACCGTTGAATCCCGCATCCGAGGAGCTGCCCGCCGAACTGGTCGTCGAGGGCGGCCGGCTCGTCACCCCCGACGGGGTCCGCGACGGCACGGTGGTCGTGCGTGACGGCCGTGTCGCGGCCCTGCTCGGTCCGGACGAGCCGCTGCCCGCCGGCCGGCGTCTCGACGCCCGTGGCCGGTACGTGCTGCCGGGTCTGATCGACTCCCACGTCCACTTCCGCACTCCGGGCCTGGAGTACAAGGAGGACTGGGAGCACGGCAGCAAGGCCGCCCTCGTCGGCGGCGTGACGACCGTGGTCGACATGCCCAACACCCGCCCGCCGTCGCTGGACGAGGCCGGTCTGATCGCCAAGGACCAGGTGATCCGGGGGACTTCGTGGGCCGACTACCGCTTCCACCTCGGCGCCGACCCCGACCACCCCGAACTGCTGGCGGACATCGACCCGCGGATAGCCACCTCGGCGAAGGTGTTCATGGCGGGCCACCACACGGCGCCGGTCGTGTTCCGGGACGGCGACCAGCTGCGGCGGGCCTTCGCCGCGGCGGCCCGGGGCGGCATCAGGCTCGTGCTGCACGCCGAGGACCAGCACGTCTTCGACCTGCTCGACGCGAGTTCGAGCGCCCCCGACTCGTACGGCGAGTACGAACCGCACCGGCCCCGCTCGGGAGGCATCGTCGCCGTCGCCCAGGTCGTGCACCTCGTGCGGGAGTACGGCACGAAGGCGCACATCCTCCACGTGTCGTCGGCGGAGGAGGCCGATCTGCTGGCGGCGGCCGCCGCCGAGGGACTGCCCCTCACCTTCGAGGTGACCGGCCACCACCTGTCGTTCACCCACGACGACACCACCCGGCGCGGTCCGCGGACCCGGCTCTCCCCGGCCATCCGCGAGTGCCGGGACCAGAAACGCCTGTGGCACGCGGTGCTGCACGGCGAGGCCGTCTCCCTCGGCAGCGACCACGCTCCGCACACCGTGGAGGAGAAGAACCGTCCGCCGGCCGACGCGCCGCCCGGTCTCCCCGGTGTCCAGGAACTGGCCACGGGCGTGTGGACCGGGCTGCGCACCCGGGGGATCGATCCGGACGAGGCGGCCACGCATCTGGCCCGGCTCATGGGCTCGGGACCGGCCCGCCTGTTCGACCTGCCCGGCAAGGGCCGGCTCGAACCGGGCGCGGACGCCGACCTCACCCTGCTCGACCCGGCAGCGCGCTGGCAGTTCTCCGCGCACGACGTGCAGGCGCTGTGCGGCTGGTCCGCGTACGAGGGGTGGACGTTCACCGGGCGTTTCACGACCACGGTGAAGGCCGGCCGCGTCTCCTGGGACATCCGTACGGGCTTCTCCGGCCGTCCCGAGGGCCGTTGGCTCCAGGGTTCGGCCCGGCCTCTGGAGGTGGCACGGTGACTCCGGCGCTGCTCGCGTCCCAGCCGTCGACCGGGGCGGCCCCGGACCTCGCCGAGGCGTTCCGCGCCGCGATGTCCGCCCTGGCCGCCCCCGTCACCATCGTGACCTGCTACGACGACCGGGGCAGGCCGCGCGGTCTGACGGCCAGCGCCGTCAGCTCGCTCTCGCTCAGCCCGCCGCTGTTCCTCGTCTGCATCGACCGGAACTCCCGTACGCACGACGCGCTGACGGACGCCGAGGACTTCGCGGTGCACCTGCTCGGTCCGGGCGAGGAAGACCTCGTCCAGCGGTTCATGCGGCCGGCCGAGCGCCGATTCGACGACGTCCCGCTGGCGGCGGAGTCCCACCGCGCCCCCGTCCTGCGGGACGCGTCCCTGACCCTGACCTGCGTCCGCCACGACGTCCTGGAAGGAGGCGACCACACGATCCTGGTGGGGCGGGTGACCGATGTGGGCGGCGAGCCCGCGCACTCGGGTGGCCTGGTCTGGCACCGACGCGGCTTCGCCCACGCGCGACGACCGTGAACCGGGGGCGGGGGCTGCCGCCGCAGCACGGCCGGCGGCCCCCGCCCGGCCCCCGCACACGTCCCGCTCCTCCCCCTCACCCACCTCCTCCCTCACCCACCTCCTCCCTCTCACCCACCCCGCAGACGCCACCCGCGCCCCTGCGCCCGACAGACCGGGAGAACACCTGTGACCACGCGCCCGCACCAGGTCTTCGAGGACCTCGCCCGCCTCGGCGCCCTGCTGTCGCAGGACATCGACACGCGGCTGCGCGAGGAGTGCGGCCTGTCCCTGAACGGCTTCCGGGTGCTCCTGACAGCGTCCGGCCGGGCCCCCTTCTGCCGCGTCCAGGAGGTCGCCGACGCGCTCGCGCTCAGCGTGGGCGGTGCGAGCCAGGCCGTCGACCGGCTGGAGCGGCGGGGCCTGTGCGTACGCCGCTCCAATCCGCGGGACCGGCGCTCCAGCCTGGTGGACGTCACCCCCGCGGGACACGGACTGCTCGACGACGCGACCCTCGTGTACGCCGACGCTCTCGACGCCCTCGTCGGCGTCCCGCTCGCCGAGCCGGAACTCGGCGAACTCGCCCGCCTTCTCGCGGTGTTGCGTGGCGCCGTGGGCCCGGAGAGCCGCCTCGCGCCGGCCGGCTGACCGAGCCCCACGTCCCCCGCTGTCCGGAGCCGGGCCGGTCAGCCGACCGCAGGTCGGACGCCGTGCACCGATCCGTCGACCCTCGATTGAAACCGTTCAATTTCCGAGTGACGCGAACCGGCCACCCTCCCTCACACATCACGCCTGTACAGCCGTGTCACAGAAAAACCCTGCACACTCATTGACCCCCACCTCTCCCGCCCCTACCTTCACCGACGTGAATCGATTCACAACTCCGAGGTGAGGGGCCGCAATTGATCAGCAGGAGGAACATCCTGGCGGGCGCCGCGGGCGCGGTCGCCGTGACGGCCACGGGAGCGGGAGCGGCCCAGGCCGCACCGGCGTCCGCGGCGGCCGGGCAACGCGGTGAGGTGCGGGTCACCGCGCCGACCGTCGAATACGTGCAGAACCCCTTGGGCGTCGACGCCCAACACCCGCGGCTGAGCTGGCCGATGGCCTCGGACACCCCGGGGATGCGGCAGAGTGCCTACCAGATCCGGGTCGCCTCCAGCGCGTCCCGCCTGTCCCGGCCCGACGTCTGGGACAGCGGGAAGGTGACGTCCGGTCAGTCCACCCTCGTCCCGTACGCCGGGCCGCAACTGGCCTCACGCAAGCGGTACTTCTGGTCGGTCCGGGTGTGGGACACCGACGGTGGCCTCTCCGCGTGGAGCGCGCCGTCCTGGTGGGAGACCGGCCTCATGGGCTCCGGGGACTGGTCGGCGAAGTGGGTCTCCGCCCCTGCCGCCCTCACCGACGCGCCGTCCCTCGACGGCAGTTCGTGGATCTGGTTCGCCGAGGGGGATCCGGCGAGCGGGGCCCCGAAGGGCACACGCTGGTTCCGGCGGGTGGTCGACGTCCCCGACGGCGTCACCTCGGCGAAGGTGGCCGTCACCGCCGACAACGTCTACGCCCTCGCGGTGAACGGCACCGAGGTGGCCCGCACCGACCTGGCGACGGACAACGAGGGCTGGCGCCGCCCGGCCGTCGTCGAGGTCCTCACCCACCTGCGTCCCGGACGCAACGTGCTCGCCGTCGCGGCCACCAACGCGACGGAGAGCCCGGCGGGTCTGGTCGCCGTCCTCGACCTGCGGACGGCCTCGGGCGAGCAGCGGATCGTCACCGACGCCTCCTGGAAGGCGACGGACGCGGAGCCCGCGGCGGACTGGCGGGAGACCGGGTTCGACGACAGCGGCTGGCCGGCGGCGAAGGTGGCCGCGGCATGGGGATCCGGCCCCTGGGGGCGGGTCGTCCCGGCGTCGTTCGCCGCCAACCAACTGCGGCACGCGTTCACGCTGCCACGCAGGAAGGTGGCCCGGGCACGCCTGTACGCGACGGCGCTCGGCCTGTACGAGGCGCACCTCAACGGCCACCGGGTGGGCGTCGACCAGCTCGCCCCCGGCTGGACGGACTACCGCGAACGCGTCCAGTACCAGACCTACGACGTGACCTCGCTCGTACGGTCGGGTGCCAACGCCCTCGGCGCCTGGGTGGCGCCGGGCTGGTACGCGGGCGACGTCGGCATGTTCGGACCCCACCAGTACGGGGAACGCCCCGCGCTCCTGGCCCAGTTGGAGGTCGAGTACACCGACGGGACGAGCGAACGGATCACGTCGGGCGAGGACTGGCGGGCCGCCGCCGGGCCGATCGTCGCGGCCGACCTGCTCGGCGGGGAGACGTACGACGCGCGGCTGGAGACCTCCGGCTGGACCTCACCGGGGTTCGACGACCGGAGCTGGCTCCCGGTGCGCGCCGCGGGGGACGCCGCACCGCCCCGGATCGTCGCGCAGGTGGACGGCCCGGTGCGGGTGGCCGGTGAACTGCCGGTCAGGAAGGTGACCCAACCGGCCCCCGGCGTCCACGTGTTCGACCTGGGACAGAACATGGTCGGCTCGGTACGGCTGCGGGTGTCCGGCGCGGCCGGGACGACCGTGCGGATCAGACACGCGGAGGTCCTCAACCCGGACGGCACCCTGTACACGGCGAACCTCCGCTCGGCCGCCGCGACCGACACGTACACCCTGAAGGGCGGCGGCGAGGAGACCTACGAACCGCGGTTCACCTTCCACGGGTTCCGCTACGTCGAGATCACCGGCTTCCCCGGCACCCCCTCCGCGCGGGCCGTGACGGGCCGGGTGATGCACACGTCGGCGCCCTTCACCTTCGAGTTCGAGACCGACGTCCCGATGCTCAACCAGCTGCACAGCAACATCACTTGGGGGCAGCGCGGCAACTTCCTCTCCGTACCGACGGACACGCCCGCCCGCGACGAGCGGCTCGGCTGGACCGGCGACATCAACGTGTTCGCGCCGACCGCCTCCTACACGATGGAGTCGGCCCGCTTCCTGACGAAGTGGCTGGTGGACCTGCGCGACGCGCAGACCTCGGACGGCGCGTTCACCGACGTCGCGCCGATGGTCGGGACGGTCGGCAACGGTGTCGCGGGCTGGGGCGACGCCGGGGTGACCGTCCCCTGGGCGCTCTACCAGGCGTACGGCGACCGGCAGGTGCTGGAGGACGCCTGGCCGTCCGTCCAGGCCTGGCTGGCCTATCTGGAGCGCAACAGCGACGGGCTGCTGCGGCCCGCGGGCGGGTACGGCGACTGGCTGAACGTCTCGGACGAGACCCCCAAGGACGTCATCGCCACCGCGTACTTCGCGCACAGCGCCGACCTCGCCGCCCGGATGGCGACGGAACTGGGCAAGGACGCCACGCCCTCCTCCCGCCTCTTCGAGAGCGTCCGCGACGCGTTCCGGACCGCGTACGTCGGCGCCGACGGAAAGGTGAAGGGCGACACACAGACGGCGTACGTGCTCGCCCTGTCGATGGACCTGCTGCCCGAGGCGCTGCGCACCGCCGCGGCCGGCCGGCTCGTCGATCTGATCCGGGCCAAGGACTGGCACCTGTCGACCGGCTTCCTCGGCACACCCCGGCTGCTGCCGGTGCTCACGGACACCGGGCACACCGATGTCGCCTACCGGCTGCTCCAGCAGCGTTCCTTCCCGAGCTGGGGCTACCAGATCGACAAGGGCTCCACCACGATGTGGGAGCGGTGGGACTCCATCAAGCCCGACGGCACCTTCCAGACACCCGACATGAACTCGTTCAACCACTACGCCTACGGCTCGGTCGGCGAGTGGATGTACGCGAACATCGCCGGCATCTCGGCGGGGCGTCCCGGCTACCGGGAGATCGTCGTGCGGCCGCGTCCGGGCGGCGACGTCACCTCGGCGCGCGCCACGTTCACCTCGGTGCACGGTCCGGTCTCCACCCGGTGGAGCCTGCGCTCGGGCACCTTCGACCTGACCTGCACCGTGCCCGCCAACACGACGGCCGAGGTGTGGATCCCGGCGGCCGGCCCGGAGGCGGTCACCCACACCCGGGCGACCTACGTGCGCGAGGAGGACGGCTGCGCGGTGTACCGGGTCGGCTCCGGCAGCCACCGGTTCACGGCCTAGCAGACCGGAGCGGATGAAGGGGACGGACGGGTGGACGCGCGCGGGTTCGTCGCGCGCGTCCACCCTCCTCGTACCCCCGCTCCACCCGGAGGATCTACGCCTCGACCCCCGCCGGCTCCGGGGTGTCCTCCCGGGCGGTCCTGAACTGCGTCCGGTACAGCTCCGCGTACCGGCCCCGCACGGCGAGCAGCTCCTCGTGGGTGCCCCGCTCGATGATCCGGCCCGCCTCGACGACGAGGATCAGGTCGGCGGCCCGCACGGTCGACAGCCGGTGCGCGATCACGACCGCGGTACGCCCTTCCAGCGCCTCGGCGAGTGCCTCCTGGACGGCCGCCTCCGAGGTGTTGTCGAGGTGGGCGGTGGCCTCGTCGAGGATGACGACGCGTTGGCGGGCGAGCAGCAGGCGGGCGATGGTCATGCGCTGACGCTCACCGCCGGAGAGCCGGTAGCCGCGTTCGCCGACCACGGTGTCGAGGCCGTCGGGCAGGGAGGCGACGAGGTCGTCGAGGCGGGCGCGGCGCAGCACGTCCCACAGTTCCTCCTCGGTCGCGCCGGGCCGGGCGAGGAGCAGGTTCTCGCGGACGGAGTCGTGGAAGAGGTGGCCGTCCTGGGTGACCATGCCGAGGGTCGCGCGCATCGACGCGGCGCTGAGGTCGCGGACGTCGACGCCGCCGATCCGGACGGCGCCCGCGTCGGCGTCGTAGAGGCGCGGCAGGAGCTGCGCGATGGTCGACTTGCCGGCGCCGGAGGAGCCGACGAGCGCGACGGTCCGGCCGGGTTCGGCGGTGAAGGAGATGCCGTGCAGGACCTCGGCGCCGCCCCGGGTGTCGAGGGCGGCGACCTCTTCGAGCGAGGCGAGCGAGACCTTGTCGGCGGAGGGGTAGGCGAAGCGGACGTCGTCGAACTCGACGGCCACGGGGCCCTCGGGGACCTCTCGGGCGTCCGGCTTCTCGGCGATGAGCGGCTTCAGGTCGAGCACCTCGAAGACACGCTCGAAGCTGACCAGGGCGCTCATCACCTCGACGCGCGCCCCGGCGAGCGAGGTGAGCGGCGCGTACAGGCGGGTGAGCAGCAGCGCGAGGGAGACCACGGCGCCGGCGTCCAGGGTGCCGCGCAGGGCGAACCAGCCGCCGAGACCGTAGACGAGGGCCAGCGCCAGGGCTGACACCAGGGTCAGCGCGGTGATGAACGCGGACTGCGCCATCGCGGTACGCACCCCGATGTCCCGTACCCGGCGGGCGCGCTCCGCGAACTCGACGGACTCCTGGCCGGGCCGGCCGAACAGCTTGACGAGGGTGGCGCCTGGGGCGGAGAAGCGCTCCGTCATGCGGGTGCCCATCGAGGCGTTGAGGTCGGCGGCCTCGCGCTGGAGCCGGGCCATCCGGCTGCCCATGCGCCGGGCGGGGAGCACGAACACGGGCAGCAGGACGAGCGCGAGCAGGGTGATCTGCCAGGAGAGGGTGAGCATCACGGCCAGGGTGAGCAGCAGCGTCACGACGTTGCTGACGACTCCGGAGAGGGTGTTGCTGAAGGCTCGTTGGGCGCCGATGACGTCGTTGTTGAGTCGACTGACGAGCGCGCCCGTACGGGTACGTGTGAAGAACGCGACCGGCATGCGCTGCACATGATCGAACACAGCTGTCCGAAGATCGAGGATGAGTCCCTCGCCGAGCGTCGACGAGAGCAGGCGGCTCAGGATCCCGAGCGCCGCCTCGGCGACCGCGATGACCGCGATGAGCACGGCAAGGCGGACGACGGTGCGTTCGTCGCCGTGGGACACGATGGTGTTGACGACGTGCCCCGCGAGCACCGGCGTCGCGACGGCCAGCAGCGCGGTCGCCACGCTGAGGACGACGAACTGGGCGATGCGGCGGCGGTGCGGCCGGGCGAAGACGGCGATGCGCCGCAGCGTCGCGGGGTCGAAGGGCCTGCGCTCCCGCTGGGCGTTCATCACGCTGTACAGCTGGGTCCAGGCCGTGCTCTCCATGCTCATGGGAGAGACGGTAGAACCTCAAGCATCATTGAGGTCAAGAGTTCCGGGAGAGGGCACCCGCACGGGCGGCCCGGCGTCGGCCCGGGGTCCGCGGGGGCCATCCCTCCCGCACCTTGCCCGGCGTGTCAGCCGCCGTCCCCGCGCCCGCAACCCCACGTTGGTGCGGTGTGGAAAACCTCTCCCGATGTGACGACCGTACGACTCCCCCGAGCGAGGCCGGCGCTTCCCCGGCGCCTCGCCCTGCGTCCCGCCGTCCGGCCGGTCCTGTGCCTGCTTCCGCTCGCCCTGGTCCTGGTGGTGGCCGTGCGCCACCGCTCCGTCCTCGCCGAGGGCTTCGGCCATCTGCGGTCCGCCGAGTGGCCGTGGCTCGCGGCCGCGGCCACCGCGACCGCCCTGACCTGGGTGGCCGCGGCTCTGACCCGTCAGGGCGCGGTCATGGAACGGCTGCCCGCACGCCGGCTGCTCGCCACCCAGTTCGCGGCGGGCGCGGCCAACCATCTGCTGCCGACCGGCCTCGGCGCCGGAGCGGTCAATCTGCGGTTCATGACGGTGTGCGGGGTTCCGCTCGCCCGCTCGTCGGCCGCGCTCGCGCTGTATCTGCTCGCCGAGTCGACCGCGCGGCTCGGCCTGCTCCTCGGTCTGCTGATCGCGTTCCCCAACGCGCTGCGCCTCGGCGGTCTGCTCCCGGACGGCGCGGCCCTGCCCCTGTTGCTGGGCGTCGGGCTGCTGGTGGCCGTCGCGGCGGCGACGCTGCTGCTCGTACGGCGGCTGCGCACGCCCGTCGTCTCCTTCCTGCGCACCGCGCTCGGCGAGGCCCGCTCGGTGCACACCCGGCCGGCCCGTGCCTTCGCCCTGTGGGGCGGCTCGCTCGCGTTCCCGCTGCTCCAGGCCTCGGGGCTCGCGGCGGTGGGCCGCGCGCTGGGCCTGCCGGTGTCGCCCACACACATGGTGATCGCCTACCTCGCGGCGACGGTCGCGGTCGCGCTGGTGCCGACGCCCGGTGGCCTCGGTTCGGTGGAGGCGGCGCTGACCGTGGCGCTGGTCGCGGCGGGCGGCCCGGTCGCGGTGGCGACGGCGGTGGTCCTGGCGTACCGGATCATCACGGTGTGGGTGCCGCTGCTGCCGGGGGCGCTGACGCTGGGGGGCCCTGGTGCGCTGGAAGGTGATCTGAGACAGGGGCACCCCCTGCGCCGGTGCGTACCCGCGCGAGCTGTGGTACCGAGGAGTGACCACGACGTGCGGTGAGGCGCGTCGGCCGGAGAAGGGGACAGTGCCATGCCGGTCCGGATCGAACGCCAGGGTCATGTCACCACCGTCGTGCTCTCCCGGCCGGCGGCCCGCAACGCGGTGGACGGGCCGACCGCGGCGGAACTCGCGGACGCCTTCCGGAAGTTCGAGGCCGACGAGACGGCGCGCGTCGCGGTGCTGTGGGGCGAGGGCGGCACCTTCTGCGCGGGTGCGGACCTCAAGGCCATCGGCGCCGAGCACGGCAACCAGGTCACCGAGGACGGCGACGGTCCGATGGGCCCCACCCGGCTGCGGCTGACCAAGCCGGTGATCGCGGCGGTCGCGGGACACGCGGTGGCCGGCGGTCTGGAACTGGCGCTCTGGTGCGATCTGCGGGTCGCCGAGGAGGACGCCGTCTTCGGTGTCTTCTGCCGCCGCTGGGGTGTCCCGCTCATCGACGGGGGCACCGTGCGGCTTCCCCGGCTCATCGGCACCAGCCGGGCGATGGACATGATCCTCACCGGCCGCGCGGTCCCCGCGGCGGAGGCGTACGCGATGGGGCTCGCCAACCGGCTGGTCCCGGTGGGCCGGGCCCGCGCCGAGGCCGAGCGGCTCGCCGCGGAGATCGCCGACTTCCCGCAGGCCTGCCTGCGCAGTGACCGCGCCTCGGTCCTCGACCAGGAGGGCCTGATCGAGAAGGCCGCCCTGCGCACCGAACTCCGCTACGGCATGGACGTGCTGGACGAGAGCATGGAGGGCGCGGCCCGCTTCTCGGCGGGCGCCGGGCGACACGGTTCGTTCGACGGGGTCTGACAGCGGGCCCGACGGCGGAGGCCGGCGCTCGGGGATTCCGCCGGGAACTTGTGCCGCGCGGAGGGGGGTGTCCCGGCCATTTCCGCGCGGGGTCGACGGGGCCCACGGCAGGGAAGGGCCACGTGAGGGAGGAGAACGGTCACCAGGCGCTCCCATGAAGGGTGTTGACGGGCGGTTCCGGTCAAGGGCGTGACGGCGCGGGCCTGGTGACGGAGGGGCAGGCGGATGCGGCAGGATGAGCGGTCGCCCCGGTCGACGAACACCTGTCCGGGCGTGATCGTGCGTTCCCGGATTCGAGCAGGTGGCAAGTGACGACACAGCGCATACGGCCCGCGGGCCCTCACCCCGGTCCCGGTCCCCTGGGAGGTCGACGATGAAGCGTTCGGTCACCCTGGACGACCTGATGATCGCCGGCATAGCCGTGGCCGCGGGGCTGCTGGCGGCGTTCCTGCTGCGGATGCTGCTGCGCTGGCTGGGCAAGCACGCCGAGCGCACCCGCTGGAGCGGCGACGACGTCATCGTGGACGCGCTGCGCGCCCTGGTGCCGTGGGTGGCGATCGTGGGCGGGCTCGCGTCGGCGGCCGCGGTGCTGCCGCTGACCGCGGCGGTCGGTCGGACGGTCAGCCGCTCGCTGACCGTGCTGCTCATCCTGGTCACGACGGTCACCGCGGCCCGGCTCATCGCGGGCCTGGTGCGGTCGGTGACCCAGTCGCGGTCGGGTGTCGCCGGCTCGGCGACCATCTTCGTGAACATCACCCGGGTCGTGGTGCTGGCGATCGGCTTCCTGGTCGTCCTGCAGACCCTCGGCATCTCCATAGCGCCCCTGCTCACGGCGCTGGGCGTGGGCGGTCTCGCGGTCGCCCTGGCCCTCCAGGACACCCTCGCCAACCTCTTCGCGGGGGTGCACATCCTCGCGTCGAAGACCATCCAGCCGGGCGACTACATCAGGCTGAGCAGCGGCGAGGAGGGGTACGTCGTCGACATCAACTGGCGCAACACCACGGTCCGCCAGCTCTCCAACAACCTGGTCATCATCCCCAACGCCCAGTTGTCGGGCACCAACATGACCAACTTCACCCGGCCCGAGCAGCAGATGACGCTGACCGTGCAGGTGGGCGTCGGCTACGACAGCGACCTGGACCACGTCGAGCGGGTGACGAACGAGGTCGTGACCGAGGTGATGACCGGGATCACCGGCGCTCTCCCGGACCACGAGCCCGCCGTGCGGTTCCACACCTTCGGCGACTCGCGCATCGGACTGACCGTGATCCTCGGCGTGGGCGAGTTCAGCGACCAGTACCGGATCAAGCACGAGTTCATCAAGCGCCTGCACAAGCGCTACCGCGACGAGGGCATCCGCATCCCGTCCCCGGCCCGCACGGTCGCTCTCCAGCCCGGCGGCACCCCTGTGCTGGAGTCCGCCATCCCCCACCAGCGCGAGGCGCCGTCCCGCCCGTGAGGCCCAGCCCGTGACGGAGGGGTCCGACCACGGCCCGGCGCCGGACGCGCGGAGCGTGACGGGCCCCTGCGGAACATGACCGCACCGCGCCGGACGCGGATCCCGGGCCCGCGGCCCTTTCCCGCGGGCCCGGCCCGTCCCGGCGCGGACCCCTGTCGAGGCCGGGTCGCTCACGAGATATCTTGATGTCGAGCAATGTTGCAGACGTGGAGCGGAGCACCCGGTGACTGACTCGACCATCATCTATACGCACACTGACGAGGCCCCGGCCCTGGCGACGTATTCGTTCCTGCCGGTGGTCCAGGCGTACGCCTCGCAGGCGGGTGTCACTGTGGAGACCCGTGACATCTCGCTGGCCGGACGCATCGTCGCCCTCTTCCCGGAGTACCTCCAGGAGGACCAGCGCATCGCGGACGCGCTGACCGAGCTGGGTGAGCTGGCCAAGACGCCCGAGGCCAACATCATCAAGCTGCCGAACATCTCGGCGTCGATCCCGCAGCTGAAGGCGGCCCTGGCCGAGCTTCAGGCGCAGGGCTACGCCCTCCCGGACTACCCGGACGACCCGAAGTCGGACGAGGAGCGCGACATCCGCGCCCGGTACGACAAGGTCAAGGGCAGCGCCGTGAACCCGGTGCTGCGCGAGGGCAACTCCGACCGCCGCGCCCCCGCGTCGGTCAAGAACTACGCCAAGACCCACCCGCACCGCATGGGCAAGTGGACGTCCGACTCGAAGACGAACGTCGCCACCATGGGCGTCGACGACTTCCGTTCCACCGAGAAGTCCGCGGTGATCTCCGAGGCCGGCGCCCTGCGGATCGAGCTGGTCGGCGACGACGGCTCCACCACCGTGCTGCGCGATTCCGTACCCGTCCTGGCCGGCGAGGTCGTGGACGCGTCCGTCATGCACGTCGCGCCGCTGCGTGAGTTCCTCACCGCGCAGATCGCCCGCGCCAAGGCCGAGGGCGTGCTGTTCTCGGTCCACCTCAAGGCCACGATGATGAAGGTCTCCGACCCGATCGTCTTCGGTCACGTGGTCCGCGCCTTCTTCCCGAAGACGTTCGCGCGGTACGGCGAGACCCTCGCCGCCGCCGGTCTGACCCCGAACGACGGTCTCGGCGGCATCTACAAGGGCCTGGAGTCCCTGCCCGAGGGCGCCGAGATCAAGGCGTCCTTCGACGCCGAGCTCGCCGAGGGCCCCGAGCTGGCGATGGTCGACTCCGACAAGGGCATCACCAACCTGCACGTGCCGTCCGACGTCATCGTCGACGCCTCGATGCCGGCCATGATCCGCACCTCCGGCCACATGTGGGGCCCGGACGGCCAGGAGGCCGACACCCTCGCGGTCCTGCCCGACAGCAGCTACTCCGGCGTGTACCAGGTCGTCCTCGACGACTGCCGCGCCAACGGCGCCTTCGACCCGTCGACCATGGGCACCGTCCCGAACGTCGGCCTCATGGCGCAGAAGGCCGAGGAGTACGGCAGCCACGACAAGACCTTCGAGGTGCCGACCACCGGCACCGTCCGTCTGGTCGACCAGGCCGGGAACGTCGTCCTGGAGCAGACCGTCTCCGCCGGCGACATCTTCCGCGCCTGCCAGACCAAGGACGCCCCTATCAAGGACTGGGTGAAGCTGGCCGTCACCCGCGCCCGCGCCACCGGCGACCCGGCCGTGTTCTGGCTGGACGCGGAGCGCGCGCACGACGCCGTGCTCATCGAGAAGGTCGAGCGGTACCTGGCGGAGCACGACACCGAGGGCCTGGACATCCGTGTCCTGCCCCCGGTCGAGGCGACCAAGCTGTCCGTCGAGCGCATCCGCCGCGGCGAGAACACCATCTCGGTCACCGGCAACGTGCTGCGCGACTACCTGACCGACCTGTTCCCGATCCTGGAGCTGGGCACCAGCGCCAAGATGCTGTCGATCGTCCCCCTGATGGCGGGCGGCGGCCTCTTCGAGACGGGCGCCGGCGGCTCCGCGCCGAAGCACGTGCAGCAGCTCGTCAAGGAGGACTACCTCCGCTGGGACAGCCTCGGTGAGTTCCTCGCCCTGGCCTCCAGCTTCGAGCACCTCGCGACCACCACGGGCAACGCGCGCGCCCAGGTGCTCGCCGACACCCTCGACCGCGCGACGGCGACCTTCCTCAACGAGGACAAGTCGCCGACCCGCCGCGTCGGTGGCATCGACAACCGCGGCAGCCACTTCTTCCTCTCCCTGTACTGGGCGAACGAGCTGGCCCAGCAGACCGACGACGCGGACCTCGCCAAGGCGTTCGCCCCGCTCGCCGAGGTGTTGACCGCCCAGGAGCAGACGATCGTCGACGAGCTGAACGCGGTCCAGGGCAAGCCCGCGGAGATCGGCGGCTACTACCAGCCCGACCCCGCCAAGGCCGCCTCGGTCATGCGCCCGTCGGCCACCTGGAACGAGGCGCTGGCGACCCTCGCCTGACCCACGCGCCACCCCGCGGAGGCGACTCCGCGGACGTTGCTCCACGCACGCCGCCCCGGCCGGTTTCTCCGGCCGGGGCGGCGTGCGTCGTGACACCGTTCTTCCCCGCTCGGCGCGTCACGGTGACAGCGGCGGGCCCACCTGGGCGATCACCGGTGGCGGGCCGCAACACCCGTTCATAACTTCGGCCTATGACCAAACGACAGTTGGCCCACCTCGCCTGCGCGGCGGCGGTCGTGGCGTCGGGCCTGGGCGCAGCCGCCCCCTCGGCCGCCCACCGGTCGGTGCACCTGGTGCGCGCCGGCGAATCCATCCAGAAGGCCGTGGACGCGGCGAAGCCGGGCGACACCGTCGTCGTCTCCCCGGGCACCTACCACGAGAGCGTCCGCATCACCGTGTCGGACCTGACCCTGCGCGGCTCCGGCGCCCGCAACACCGTCATCGTGCCGGGCACGGCCACCGGCGACGCGTGCGCCACGGCCGGCAACGGCATCTGCGTCGCCGGGACGGACAGCAGGCCCGTCCGGGGTGTCACCGTGGCCGCGCTGACCCTCAGGGGCTTCACCAAGCAGGGCCTGTGGGCCACGGGGACCGACCGGCTGACCGTCCGCGCGGTCACGGCCGAGAAGAACGGCCAGTGGGGCCTCGCCACCGAGCGGTCCGTCCGCGCGACCCTCGTGGGCAACACCGCCCGGGACAACGGTGACGCCGGTGTCTTCGTCTCCAACACGGTCGACACCGAGGAGGGCGCCCGCGACAGCCGGAACACCGTCATCGCCCGCAACCGGCTGAGCGGCAACCGGATCGGCGTCACCGTGCGACGGCTGCGGAACCTGACCGTCGCCCGCAACGACGCGACCGGCAACTGCGCCGCCGTGTTCGTCGTCGGTGACGAGAACAAGCCGCGGGTCGGCGCCCTGACCCTGCGTCAGAACCACATCCACGCCAACAACAAGTCCTGTCCCAAGACCGCGCGGCTGCCCTTCCTCCAGGGGTCCGGCATCGTCCTCACCGGCGCGGAGGACTCCCTCGTGACGGGCAACCGGATCGAGGACAACGTGGGCACGTCCCCGCTGTCCGGCGGCATCGTGCTGTTCAAGAGCTTCGTGGGCGCCCTCAACGAACGCAACGAGGTCCGCGACAACGTCCTGCTGCGCAACGGCCCGGCCGACCTGGCCAACCGTGACACCGGCCAGGGCAACACGTTCCGGGGCAACCGCTGCGCGGTCTCCGAGCCCGCCGGAATGTGCTGACCGGGGGCACGCCCCCTCCCATGACCCCGGTCCCCCTGTCCCCGTAGGCACCGGACCGGTCTCCGTCCCTCCCCCGTACAGCACGACACCAGAAGCGAGGCATCCCATGACGACAGTCGAACAGGTCGACCAGACTCCCCCGCCGCCCATGCGGCTGCGGGAGCTCGTGTTCGGAGCGGCCTGCGCCGCCGCCGTACGCGCCGCCGCCCGCCTCGGCGTGGCCGACGCGCTCGACGACCGCCCCATGGAGGTGGAGGACCTGGCGGCCGCGGTGAAGACCCAGCCGCACACGCTGCGCCGGCTGCTGCGCGCGCTGTCCTGCCAGGGCGTGTTCGTGGAGAACCCGGACGGCACCTTCGGGCACACCGAGATGTCCCGGCTGCTGCGCGAGGACGACCCGCACAGCCTCCGGTACATCGCCCTGTGGTGCACCGAGCCGTGGACGTGGGCGGTCTGGCCGCAGCTCGACGAAGCGGTCCGCTCCGGCGACAACGTCTTCGAGAACGTGTACGGCCGGGAGTTCTTCGCCTACCTCAACGAGGAGGCGCCCGAGTCCGCGCACGTCTTCAACCGCGCCATGACCACGTCCAGCGCGCAGTCGGCGCGGGACGTCGCCGAGCTGCTCGACCTCCGGGGCGTGACCTCGGTCGCGGACATCGGCGGCGGACAGGGGCAGGTCGTGGCCAGCCTGCTGGAGAAGCACCCCGCGCTGCACGGCACGCTGCTCGACCTGCCGGGCGTGGTGGAGAACGCCGACGCGCGGCTGCGCGACGGCGGAGCGCTGGCCGAGCGGGTACGGATCGTGCCGGGCGACTGCCGCCAGGACATCCCGGTCCAGGCCGACGTGTACATCATCAAGAACATCCTGGAGTGGGACGACGAGAGCACCCGCCGGGCGCTCGCCAACGTGCGCAAGGCCGCGCGTCCCGGTGCCCGGGTCATCGTCATCGAGAACCTCGTGGACGACACCCCGTCGATGAGGTTCACGACCGCCATGGACCTGCTGCTGCTCCTGAACGTGGGCGGCGCCAAGCACACCCGGCAGAGCATGGTCGACCGGCTCACGGACGCCGGCCTGGTCATCGGCGAGGTCCGCCCGGTGAACGCGTACCTGCACGCCTTCGAGTGCACGGTCCCCGCCTGATCCGGCCGGACACCTCGAAGAAGCCGGACGAAGAACCCGGAAAACCCGAGGCCGCCGGTTCCGCTTCTCGCGGAGCCGGCGGCCTCGGGTGTGTACCGGGTGCCCGGTCAGGACGCGGTGTTCCGCTCCCACGTGTAGAAGCACTGCGCCATGGCGTCCTTGGGGCTCCGCCACGTCTGCGGGTCGTACGCGCTCACGTACGCCGCCAGTTCGTCACTCACGTTCCGGAACTCCGGGTGTCCCGCCACCTTCGCGATGGCCGGCGCCGGGTCCCGCTCGGACTCGATGAGGTGCAGGTACACATCACCGAACTGGAAGAGGCTGCGCCGGTTGACCCCGATGAGGTGCGGCAGTTCGCCGCGGTCGGAGGCGGCGAACACGTCGGAGATCGCGGGCGCCGAACCGGGCGCCATACGGGCGACGATCAGGGCGTGGTGCATCGGACGGTCCTTCCTGTGTGCGGTGGGTCAGCTGACGGGCGCGCTGCGGCGCTCCCGGGCGGCCTGCTCGATCTTGTCCCGGATGAGGCCCATCTGCGTGGCGGAGTTCCGGTTGATGTTGTCCGTCATCCAGTCGTCGTCCACCGGGGCCTCGGGCTTCATCGCGAAGTCCTGCACCCACCGCATGTGGGTGCCTGCCGGCGTCTCCTCGTACTCCCAGCGGATGTTCATGTGCGCGAAGGGCCCGGTCTCCACGCGGCGGGCCCGGACGGTCCGCGCGGCGCGGTCCATGGTGCGCTCCGACACCCAGCTCCACACCTTCCCGTTCTCGTCCGGGTGCATGGTGAGGCGGAACGTCGTCGAGTCGCCGTCCCGGGAGAGGACTTCGAGGGAGGCGTACTCGCTGAACAGCTGCGGCCAGTTCTCGATGTCGTTCGTCATGTCCCAGACGAGGTCGAGAGGGGCGTCGATGGTGATGCTGTTGTCGGTGTGTCCGGGCACGTCAGGCTCCAGCCTTGAGGGTGTCGTTGACGAGGTCGAGGAACTCGCGGGGCGTCTTGCAGCGTTCGGCGTCCGGCGGGAGGGGCCGGCTGTACCGGTTCTCCAGCTCGCCGACGATGCCGAGCAGGGCGAGCGAGTCGAGTCCGAGGGTGCCGAAGGGCGCGTCGGAGGACTTCGCGAGTTCCTGGGGGTCGACGGTGATCCCGGCCGCCTTCTTCATCAGCGCGGCCAGTTCGTCGAGGGTCACTTCGGTGGTGATCATGCGTGTGTTCTCCTCACTTGCGGCCCGGACTAGCGGGCGGAGTCGCCGCGGCGCACGACCAGCGCCGCGTTGGAGCCCATGAGTCCCCTGCTGAGGATCAGGGCGGTCCGCAGCTCGGCGGGGCGGGCGTCCGACGTCACCAGATCGAGGTCGTGGCAGATGTCGAACACGTTCGGGGTGGGGGGTACCTGGCCGTGCTCCATGGCGAGCACCGCGGCCGCGGTGTCGAGCAGGGGCGCGCCGCAGTAGGCGCGTCCGATGCCCGTCTTGGGCGCCGTGACCGGGACACGGGTCCCGTGCGCGCCGAGGGCGTCGACGATGGCGAGGGCCTCGGCCCGGTCCGCCTCGGGGACACCGAGGGCGTCCGCGAAGACGACGTCGATCTCCTCCGGTGCGCAGTCGGCCTCGGCGAGGGCGCCGCGGATGGCCTGCGCGAGTCCCTCCCTGGACCGCTCCCACCGCGAGGCGCCGGTGAAGGTCGCCGCGTGACCGGCCACGACCGCCCGGACGGCCGCGCCGCGTTCACGGGCCCGCCGCTCGTCCTCGACGACGAACATGGCGCCGCCCTCCGCGGGAACGAAACCGCAGGCTCCCTTGGTGAAGGGACGGTAGGCGCGATCGGGGTCCTCGACGGTGCTCAGCTCGGGGTAGGCGAGCTGGCAGACCATCGAGTACGGGGCGAGCGGGGCCTCCGCGGCGCCGACGACCATCACGCCGGTGCCGCGCCGGACGCCGCGGGCGGCGTGGGCGACGGCGTCCAGTCCGCCCGCCTCGTCGCTCGCGACCACTCCGCAGGGGCCCTTGAAGCCGCCGCGGATGGAGATCTGGCCGGTGCTGGCGGCGTAGAACCAGGCGATGGACTGGTACGGGCCGACGTACCGGGATCCCTGGCCCCACAGCTTCTGCAGTTCGCGCTGGCCGAACTCGCCGCCGCCCGATCCCGCGGCGGTGACGACGCCGATGTCGTACGCCTCCTCGGGGTCGACGTCACCGAGGCCGGCGTCGTCGAGGGCGAGGACGGTCGCAGCCATCGCGAAGTGGCTGAAGCGGTCGGTCTGGACGAGGAACCGCTCCTCGATGAGGTCGGCGGCCTCGAACGACCGGACCTCGCCCGCGACGCGCAGCGGCAGATGCTCGCAGCCCTCGCGGGTGATCCGGTCGAGGACGCCGAGGCCCTCGCGGACGGACTTCCAGTAGGCGTCGGCGGTCAGTCCGTTGGGGGCGACGACACCGATGCCGGTGACGGCGGCGCGCCCGGGTCGCTGCGTACGCTGCGTGCTCATCGTGTCCTCCCGTCCGGCCCGGTCAGGAGCACCGCGGACTGGAACCCGCCGAAACCGCTGCCGACGGAGAGCACGTTCCTCAGCTTCCGCGGGCGGGCGGTGCGCGGCACGTAGTCCAGATCGCACTCCGGGTCCGGGGTCTCGTAGTTCGCCGTGGGCGGTACGACCTGGTGCTTCAGGGCGAGGACGCAGGCGACGACCTCGATGGCGCCGATCGCGCCGAGTGAGTGGCCCACCATGGATTTGATGGAACTCATGGGCGTGCCGTAGGCGTGGTCGCCCAGGGAGCGCTTGACGGCGGCGGTCTCGTGGCGGTCGTTCTGCCGGGTACCGGAGCCGTGCGCGTTGACGTAGTCGATCAGGGTGGGGTCGAGACGGGCCTGGTCGAGCGTGGTGTCGATCGCCCGGGACATCTCCAGTCCCTCACTGGTCAGACCGGTCATGTGGTAGGCGTTGCCGTAGGTGGCGTAGCCGCCGATCTCGCAGTAGATGTGCGCGCCGCGGGCCCTGGCGTGTTCGTACTCCTCCAGGATCAGTACCGCGGCGCCCTCGCCCATGACGAACCCGTTGCGGTGGGCGTCGAAGGGCCGTGAGGCGTGCTCCGGGTCGTCGTTGTCGGGCGACGTGGCCTTGATGGCGTCGAAGCAGGCCATGGTGATCGGGGAGATCGGGGAGTCGGACGCGCCGGCGATGCAGATGTCGGCCCGGCCCTCCTCGATGGTGTGGAAGGCGTAGCCGACCGCGTCGAGTCCGGAGGTGCAGCCGGTGGAGACGGTCTGCACCGGCCCCTGGGCCCCGAACTCCTCGGCGACGACCGAGGCCAGCGTGCTGGGCGAGAACGCCAGGTGCAGCTGCGGATCGGCGGTGCGGTGGTCGACGTCCCACCGGCTGCCGCCCTCGCTGACCTTGACGTAGTCGTGCTCCAGACGGGTGGTACCGCCGACGGCGCTGCCCAGGGAGACGGCGACGCGCCAGGGGTCCTGCTCGGCGGTGTCGATTCCCGCGTCGCGGACGGCTTCCCCGGCGGCGACGACCGCGAACTGGATGTAGCGGTCGGCGTCGCGGACGAGCTGCGGGTCGAGTCCGTGCGCGAGCGGGTCGAAGTCGCACTCGGCGGCTATGCGGGAGCGCAGTCCCGCCGGGTCGAAGAGCGTGATGCCGCGGGTCGCGGTGCGGCCGCTTGCGAGGAGGTCCCAGAACGCCTTCGTCCCGGTTCCGCCCGGAGCGACCACACCGATGCCGGTGACGGCCACTCGCCGGGTCACTGTATGGCCCCACTTCGCTCGGACGCCTGTCCGTGGTCCGGCGCGGACAGGTCCGGCCCGGTGGTGGCGAACCGCGGAGCGGGGTGGGTGTCGTCCGTCTCCTCGGTGTCGACGTGACCGAGGCTCGGGCGCGGGGCGAGCGGGCCGAGGTGGAAGACCATGCGGGCCTCGGTGTCGCCGACGTTGCGGAAGCGGTGCCGCATGTTGATCGGGATGAGCAGGCCCTGGTCGGGCTGGAGGGCGAACGCCTCGCCGTCCAGGTCGACTTCGAGGGCGCCGTTCACCACGAACACGAACTCCTCGGAGTACGGGTGGTAGTGCTCGCTGATGCGCTCGCCGGGCTGCATGATGGCCAGGCCCATGAAGCCGCTGGTGGACCCCGCGGTGGCGGGCGTGAGCATGGCCCGGACGTCCCCGCCGCGCCTGCGGTTGGGCTCCGTCTCGCTCAGGTCCACGATGCGTGGATGATTCGTGATCATGCTTGGTTCCTCCGGGTGGGGCGGGGACGCCGGGTGGGACGTCCGCGGACGCTGGCTGTGGGTGTCCCTCAGGAGTCCGACGCGCTGCGGTCGGTGACGGGCAGCATGTCGGCGTGCGACAGCAGACGGTTCGTGTTGCGTTCCGTCGACAGGGCGCCTTCGACGCCGATCGCGGCACCGTCGAGCAGGCTTTCCAGCTCGGCGGCCTTCTGGGGGCCCTTGAGGCCGAGCGAGGCGACGGGGTCCAGGTCGAGCTCGCCCACGATGTCGATCAGCCGGACGACGATGTCGTCGCGCTGGAAAACGGTGCTGCGGTACACGGGGCTGTCCTGGTCGTCGGCCGCCGTCTCGTCCTGCTGGGCGAGGAACCTGGCCAGCTCCGTTCCGCAGCCCGGCCGCGCCGGGTAGTACAGGGCGTGCCGCCGTACCTGCGCGGGCTCCTCGCGGCCGGAGACCACGTGGTGCACGGCCGGCAGCGCCGCGCGGGTGAAGAAGACGCGCGCGGAGTCCGGGTCGCTCAGGTCCCGGTCCTGCTCCAGGTACGGGTTGATGGCCTCCTCGACCGCCCGCACCTCGGGCTGGCGTGCCACGTGGCGCAGGGCCGCGAGGAGGTCGCCCTCCACCTCCACGGCGCGTACGACGCGGTTGCCGTGCATGAAGAGCGAGGTGCGGCGCAGCCGGGTGTTGTCGTCGACCTGGGCCTGCGGCGACGTGTAGCCGGCCAGGAGCTCGGCGACCTTCGACTCGGAGCCGGGCTTCACCGTGAAGGTGAGGGCGTGGCGGGCGACGCCGTCTCCGACGCGGGCCTCCACCTGCGGAGCCGGCGAGGCGGGCTGCCCGGTGAGGGCCTGGGCGGGGTGCGTCTCGCGGAGGATGCTGTAGCGCATCGAGCGGGTGTCCCGGACGCAGCTGTGCATCGGCCGTACCGTCTCGACGTGCTCCTCGCTGTTCACCCAGGCGAGGAAGGGGGGCGCGCTCTCCCACTCGCTGGTGATGAGCCACTGCGAGGGGTTCTCGATCGACTGGCACAGCTGGTCACTGATGTGACCGGGCACCGAGGCGACCTGGTTGCGCATGAGCTCGTACGCCTCGAGGAACTGCTCCTGGGCCCCTTCGTACAGGTCCAGCAGCAGAATCACCCGAAGCCTGGAGCCGTCGAAGGCCGACTGCGAGATACGTCCCGAGATGGTCATTCCGGCACACCTCTCCTCTTGATCACGGATAGCGAGGAACGACCGCGGTGTCCGAAAAGGCCGGGGCCGCCATGAGCTGATCGTTGACGCGACGTCCCGACTGCGCGAGCCCCACGGGTCGGACGAGTGAACCGCGCGCCATCCGGGTGCCCCCGACGCGCGAACCGGTCCCCACAGGGCATGGAATCGGCATCCTCATCTCCCATCACGTCGCAGGCGACGCATGGAGGCAGTCAATGAACCGATTCGAAGGGGCCGGCGAGATCGGTCACCGCACGCCCGTCCTCATCGTCGGCGGCTCTCTGGTGGGACTCTCCACCTCGCTCTTCCTGGGCCGTCTCGGCGTGCCGCACATCCTCGTGGAGCGTCACGCGGGCACCTCGATCCATCCGCGAGGGCGCGGCAACAACGTGCGCACCATGGAGCTCTTCCGGACGGCCGGGGTGCAGCGGCGCATCGAGGAGGCCGCCTCGGTGCTGGCGGACAACCACGGCATCCTGCAGACGCCGACCCTGGTGGGCGACGCGGGCGAGTGGTTGTTCAAGGAGATCGACCCGGGCGGCGGCCTGGCCCGCTTCAGCCCGGGCGCCTGGTGCCTGTGCAGCCAGAACGATCTCGAACCGGTGCTGCTGGAGAGCGCCCGGGAGCTGGGCGGCGACCTGCGGTTCTCCACGGAGCTGATGTCGTTCGAGCAGGACCCCGACGGTGTGACCGCGAAGGTCAAGAGCCGTGAGACCGGCGAGCACACCACGATCCGCGCGGACTACCTGGTCGCGGCGGACGGACCGCGCAGCCCCGTCCGTGAGGCGCTCGGCATCGGCCAGACCGGGCCGGGCGACCTGTTCCACAACGTGAGCGTCACGTTCACCTCCCGCGGTCTCGCGGAGGTCGTGGGCGACCGCCGGTTCATCGTCTGCTACCTCACCGACCCGGAGGCGGACGGCGCGCTGCTGCCGGTCGACAACAAGGAGCAGTGGGTCTTCCACGCCCCCTGGCATCCCGAACGCGGGGAAACCATCGAGGAGTTCACCGACGAGCGGTGCGTGGAGCACATCCGGCGGGCGACGGGCGTGCCGGATCTGGACGTGCGGATCACCGGGCGGGCCGCCTGGCACGCGGCCGAGCGGGTCGCCGAACGGTACGCGGACCGGCGGGTGTTCCTGGCCGGCGACTCGGCGCACGAGATGTCCCCGACCGGTGCGTTCGGCTCCAACACCGGTATCCAGGACGCCCACAACCTGGCCTGGAAACTGTCCGCGGTGGTCGGCGGCTGGGCCGGCAGGGGACTGCTCGCGTCGTACGACGCGGAGCGCCGGCCGGTGGCGGAGGCGACGAGCGCACGGGCCTCCTCGCGTTCGGTCGAGCACAGCCACCCGGGGTACACGCCGTCCCCCGCGGCGGGCGGCCCGGGCGGTGCCCAGGGGCCCGGCGGCCCCGGGGGCCCGGGAGGTCCCGGCGGCAGGAAGGGCGGGATCCTGAACGTGGCGCTCGCCTACCGCTACCCGCGGGGTGCCGTGGTGGGCGCCGATCCGTCGGCCCCGGTGGTGCCCGACGGCGTACGGCTGACGGGTGAACCCGGGACGCGGGCGCCGCACCAGTGGCTGACCCGGGCGGGCGAGCGGGTCTCCACGCTCGACCTGTACGAGCGGTCCATGGTGCTGCTGAGCTCCGCGGACGGCAGCGGCGGCTGGCACGACGCCGCCCTGGACGTGGCACGCCGGCTCGACGTCCCGCTGGACTCCTACCGGGTCGGCGGCAGGCCCGAGGCCGAGCTGGCGCCGGTGGGCGACACGGACTGGGCGGAGGCCCACGGCGTCTCCCGGGACGGCGCGGTGCTGGTCCGCCCCGACGGATTCGTCGCCTGGCGGTCGACGGAGGCGGCCGAGGACCCCGCCGCGGTGCTGCGGGAGGCGCTCACCACGGTCCTGGACTGCGGCTGATCCTCGTCCGGCCCGCGCCTCGGTGGGCGCGGAAACAGCCGGAGGCCGTATCGGTCACCCGATACGGCCTCCGGCCGACGACTTCGTAAAGTCGGGACGACAGGATTTGAACCTGCGACCCCTTGACCCCCAGTCAAGTGCGCTACCAAGCTGCGCCACGTCCCGATGCGCCGCCACCCGGTATCCCGTGTGATCGCGCATCCGAACCCTACCGCACCTCGGTGGGTGCCTCCGCACGCACCGTCATCGTCCCAGCCCAGCGGGGGTCACCGGGCCGCCCGTCAGGCGTTGGGGTCGAAGGCGATGCCGGCCGGCTCGGCCTTGGCCAGGTGGGCGTTGAAGTTGCCGTCCTTGAGGCCGAACACGGCGCTGCCGAAGTTGTAGGCGCTCAACTTGTCGCGCAGCCCGGCCGGGTAGCCGTTCCAGCCGACCAGGGTCGGGAACTGCCAGGTGTGCTGGTGGTTCTCCGGCGGCTCGTCGTTGGTGTTCGCGGGCCGGAAGCAGTGGGTTCCGATGCCGTCCTTGTGGTAGACGACCTTGGGGTGCGTGCCGTCCCAGCGGATCTGGTCCCGGCCGTGGATGTTGAAGTTGCCGTGGGCCGAGGTGGACACGTACTTGGCCTCGTTGTCCTGGACCCACACCACGACGTGTTCCCAGTCGTTGCGGTGGCCGCCGAGACCGCTGCCCGCGACGGCCTGGTCCTTCTCGAAGTAGAGGCCGTACATGATGGCGCACCAGCCGTTGTTGCACTTCTCGCGGGAGTAGCCGTTGGTGTTGTCGAGGTCCCAGGAGTCGCGGCACTGGCCGTTCAGGGCGCCGGAGGGGTTGAGGCCGCCGTTGACCGTCCCGTCGGGGCCGATGGCGGGCGTCGGGTAGCAGCCGTCGGTGTCGTAGTCGAAGGCCGGCTGGAACGTCTGCTCCAGTCCGTCCGCGTTCGCGGGCAAGGCCTTGGGCGGGTCGGCGAGGGCCATGCCCGGGAAGGCGACGACCAGCGCGACGGCGCTGCCGAGGATGAGCGAGACCTTACGGATCCGCGAGCTTCTCTTCACTGCGTCCTCCAGATCGACCGCGGCGTGGGGGCGGGGCAGACCACGCGGTCAGGTTGGCATGCCCAGATCAGCTTTCCGGGCGGGCCGGGAAAACGCCAGCCTCCGCGGGTGTCCGAGCGATGAAGGATCAGCCAATGCGGGTCCCGCGACGGACTGTTGGGGTGATCCGGACACCCTGACGGTGCAACTCACCGACGAGACAGCCCAGTTGCTGCCGAACTGCCGCACGGACAGAGGTCTCCCCCGCAACCGACGACCGTGGCCCCCGGAGCCCTACTCGCCCCCGGCCCGCGGCTCCCAGCCCTCGTACGCCGCCGTCAGCAGCCCGAGGACACCGTGGGCCGTCACCTCGCGCGGGTTGGGGTACGACTCCGCGGCGACCTCGGCCGCCGCTCGACTCAAGTCGGCTTCCTTCAGACCGAGTTCGGCGAGCGTGCGCGGAGCGCCGAGGTCTCCCGCGAACTGCCGCAGGGTGTGCGGCACGTCATCGGTGTCCAGCGCCCGCGACAGCGCCGCGATCGCCCGCGGCGCGGCGGCCGCGTTGTAGGCCACGGCGTAGGGCAGGACCACCGTGTGGGTCTCGGCGTGCGGCAGGCCGAAGGTGCCGCCGAGCACGTGGCACAGCTTGTGGTGCAGTCCCATGGTGGTCGCGCCGAGGCAGGCACCGCAGAGCCAGGCACCGTAGAGGGCGCGCCCGCGCGCCTCCAGGTCGCCGGGGTCCTCCGCAACCCGCCGGAGGGCGCCGGTCATCGCGCGCACGCCTTCCTCGGCCATCAGGGAGACGAGCGGTGAGGCGTCGGGGGCGTACAGCGCCTCGACGGCGTGCGCGAGGGCGTTGACGCCGCTGGTCACCGACAGCGGCACCGGAAGGGCGAGGGTGAGTTCGGGGTCGTAGACGACGGAGCGCGGCTGTACGGACGGGTCGCGTCCGGTGCGTTTGGCCCCGTGCTCGGTGAGGCCCCACACGGACGTCATCTCGGAGCCGGAGTAGGTGGTGGGGACGGCGATCAACGGCAGACCGGTGCGCAGCGCGACCGCCTTGCCGAGGCCGATCGCGGAGCCGCCGCCGACGGCGACGCAGCCGTCCGCGCCCGCCTCCCGTGCCGCCTCGACGGCCCGGTCCGCCACCTCCACGGGGACGTGCATCCGGGCACCCGCGTGCACCGCCGCACAGCTGTCTCCGAGGGCGTCCGCCACCGACCGCGCGACGTCCTCGCCCCGGCTGCCGCAGACCACCAGGACCCGGTGCAGACCGAGTCGCGCGGCCTCGCCCGGCGTCGCCGTCACCGCCGCGCCGGGCCGGAACACCACCCGGGCGGGCCGGGTCTCGTAGGAGAAGTCGAGAGGGCTGTCGGGGCGGGTGCTCATGCCGGCTCCAGTACGAGGTCGAAGTGTGCGTGCCGGAACGGGTTCACGACGCCGAACTCCCGTGCCAGCGAAGGGTCGTCGGTCTCGGTGAAGTCCTGCACGAGGCTCTTCTTGACGGCGAAGACGGCGTCCGATTCGAGGTGCGCGCCACCCGCCACGAACATGTGCGTCGTGACGGGTGCGTGACCCGCCGCCGAGGCGATGAAGTGGATGTGGGCGGGGCGGTAGGGGTGACGGCCGGTGGCTCCCAGAAGGGCGCCGACCGGGCCGTCGGTGGGGATCGGGTACGGGCTCGGCACACAGGTGCGGAACCGGAAGCGGCCCTCGGCGTCGGCCGTGAACAGTCCGCGCCCGTTGCCGGCGGGCTGGACGTCCGGCTGCTGGACGTCGTAGAAGCCCTCGCCGTTCGCCTGCCACACGTCGAGGACCGCGCCGGGCAGCGGGGTCCCGTCCCGCGAGAGCACCCGCCCGTCGATCACGCACGGTTCGCCGGTGCCCATCAGGTCGATGTCGGCGCCGAGTTCACGCGGCGGCGACGCCGTCATGTGGAACGGCCCGAGGACCGTCGACTCCGTGGCGCGCGGGTCCCGGTGGCCGTTCAGGGTCTCCACGAGCATGGAGACCCCGAGCACGTCCGACAGGAGGATGAACTCCTGCCGGGTGTCGGTGCACTTCTGCCCCGTCGCCGTCAGGAAGCCGATGGCCTGTTCCCACTCCCCCATGGTCGGCTGCGTCTCCCGGACGAAATCGTGGAGGTGACGGGTGAGCGCGCCGAGCAGCCCGCGCAGCCGCGGGTCGGCCGTGCCCGCGAAGCTGTCGACGACGGCTTCGGTGATCTCCGTCGTGAAGTCGGTACCGCCGTCCGTACCGACGTCCCTGCTGAAGTCGTCCGCCATGTCGCTCCCGTGGTCCCTCGGTCGTCCTGCCCGGCACGCGCCCAGGCTACGAGGCCTTCCGGGCCGGGAGCGTCAGACCGGCGAACCCTTCACCGGTGTCCTGTCCGCCCGCCCCGTGACGGCCGCCCGCGGGGCCCCGACACAGCCGGGCCGACGCCGAGGGATACGTGATCACCCTTTCCGTAAGGCATGGTTGACCCGAGCAACACGCACGCACCGGACGCACGGAAAGTATGATCAAGCAATGTCTGACTTGACCGAAACCACGCCCGGCTGGCTGTCCCGCGACGAACTGGAATCGGCCCGCGCCCGCATGCCGATCCTGTACGTCGAGGCGGTGCCGGTGCGCGTCGACGACAACGGCGAAGTCACCCACATCGGGCTCCTGCTCCGTATCGGTCCGGACGGGACGGTCAGCCGCACCCTCGTCTCCGGCCGGGTGCTGCACCACGAGCGGGTCCGCGACGCGCTGCTGCGCCACCTGGAGAAGGACCTCGGCCCGGTGGCGCTCCCCCGGGTTCCCGCCTCCCTGCAGCCCTTCACCGTCGCCGAGTACTTCCCGACGCTCGGTGTCACGCCCTTCCACGACCCGCGTCAGCACGCGGTGTCCCTGGCCTACATCGTCCCGGTGACCGGCGACTGCCGTCCCCGGCAGGACGCGCTCGACCTGGTCTGGTTCAGCCCGGAGGAGGCCTCGTCGGCGATGGTCGCGGACGAGATGCCCGGCGGTCACGGAGTGCTGCTGCGGCAGGCGCTGGCCCACGTCGGGTGCCTGTCCTAGCAGCGGCCGGCGACGGCCCTCGGGGAACACGGGGACACGGAGAAGGCCGTTTTCTCACGGGTGAGAAAACGGCCTCCGACCTGCTCTGAAGCTGGTCGGGACGACAGGATTTGAACCTGCGACCCCTTGACCCCCAGTCAAGTGCGCTACCAAGCTGCGCCACGTCCCGGTGCGTTCTCGCGCGATGAACCGCGCGATCGTGCGAACAGAACTTTACCCCACGTCGGGGGCTGCCCCGCAGGGGGCGCGGAGAGCGGGACAATCGGATCATGAGCGGACCATCGCGGACACCACGGACCGGAGGGCGCGACCGGGACCCCGAGGGCCGGGCGCGCAACGCGCGGCCCCGTGACGGCCTCGGCCGCCCCCTGCCGTACGGATCGGCCGGGGTGGAGCGGCAGCCGGAGGGCGTCGTACGCGCACCCGAGGAGTCGGTCGCCGAGGCCCAGACCCTGCTGGACACCGGACGGCCCTTCCACGCGCACGAGGTGTTCGAGGACGCCTGGAAGTCCGGTCCGGACGACGAGCGGGGGCTCTGGCGCGGGCTGGCCCAGCTTGCCGTGGGCCTCACCCACGCGGCCCGCGGGAACACGACGGGCGGCGCCCGGCTGCTGCGGCGCGGGGCCGGGGCCGTCGAGGAGTGGGGTGCGCAGTCCGGTCGGACGCGGCCGCACGATCTGCACCTCGCGGAACTCGCCTGCTGGGCAAGGGAGTTGGCGGACTCCGTGGAGCGTGACGGTGGTCCGGTCGACGCGGCGGCGTCGGCGCCGCGACTGCGCGGGCGGGCCGGCTGACGCGGAGCCGGACGCGGTGCGTCCGGCGTCCCGTGCGTGGGGCAGACTCCGGGGGTGCGAAAGATTCATGTCATCGGCATCGGAGCGGGCGACCCCGAGCAGCTCACCCTGCAGGCGGTCAAGGCGCTGAGGAGCACGGACGTGTTCTTCATCCTGGACAAGGGCGAGGTGAAGTCCGACCTGGTCCGGTTGCGCCGCGACATCCTCGACGCGCACGTGCCGGAGGGGACGTACCGCCTGGTCGAGGCGCGTGACCCGGACCGCGACCGGACGGCGGGCGGCGCGGCGTACTCGCCGGCCGTCGGGGACTGGCGCAGCGCCCGCGGCGCGATCTACGAACGGCTGATCGCCGAGGAGTTGGGCGAGGACGAGAGCGGCGCGTTCCTGGTGTGGGGGGACCCCGCGCTGTACGACAGCACGCTGGGCATCCTGGAGGAGATCCAGGAGCGGGACACCGTGGCGTTCTCCTACGACGTGGTGCCCGGCATCAGCAGTGTCTCGGCGCTCGTCGCCCGCCACCGGACCGGTCTGAACCGGGTCGCCCGACCCGTGCAGATCACCACCGGGCGGCGCCTCGCGGAGGGCTTCCCTGAGGGCGTGGACGACGTGGTCGTGATGCTCGACGCCCAGCGGACGTTCCGGCAGTACGCGGACCAGGACATCGACATCTACTGGGGCGCCTACATCGGTACTCCCGACGAGATCCTCGCGTCCGGGCCGCTGGCCGAGACGGCACCCCGGATCGAACGGCTGCGCGCCGAGGCCCGGGAGCGCAAGGGCTGGATCATGGACACCTATCTGCTGCGCAGGAATCCGCGGGAGTAGCCGTACGCCGGGCGGGCGACCCCACATGCACGGGGAGTCCACCGGTGTGAGGGTGGCGGGTGTGACGATCACGGAGGATACGGCGCCACCCGCGGCGGATGCGCCCGGACCGCCGGTGCTGGACGGCCGGCGCCGCAACATCGTCTTCGCGACGATCGTGCTGGGCATTCTCCTCGCCGCGCTCGACCAGACGATCGTGGGGACCGCGCTGCCGACGATCGTGTCGGACCTGGGCGGCGCGGAACACATGTCGTGGGTGGTGACCGCGTACCTGCTGGCCGAGACCGTGGCGACGGTGCTGGTCGGCAAGTTCGGCGACCTGTTCGGCCGCAAGGTGGTGTTCCAGGCCTCGGCGATCATCTTCATCACCGGTTCGTTCCTGTGCGGCCTCGCCACGAACATGTCGCTGCTGATCTCCTGGCGGGCGATGCAGGGCATCGGCGCGGGCGGTCTGATGGTGACCGCCATGGCGCTGATCGCGGACGTCATCCCGCTGCGCGAGCGGGGCAAGTACCAGGGTGCGATCGGCGCGGTCTTCGGCGTGGCCACGGTCATCGGGCCCCTGCTCGGCGGACTGTTCACGGACCACCTCACCTGGCGCTGGGCGTTCTACATCAACGTGCCCATCGCGATCGTCGTGGTGATCGCGGCGGCCCGCACCATCCCCGTGGTGAAGTCGGCGACCCGGCCCGTCATCGACTATCTGGGCATCGCGCTCGTCGCGGTCGGCGCGAGCGCGCTGATCCTCGGGACGAGCTGGGGCGGCAACCAGTACGCCTGGGGATCGCCGACCATCATCGCTCTGTTCGTGGGCGGTCTGATCGCGCTCGGCCTGTTCTGCTGGGTGGAGACCCGCGCTGCCCAGCCGATGCTCCCGATGCGGCTGTTCTCCAACCCGGTCTTCACGGTGTGCTCGATCCTCAGCTTCATCGTGGGCTTCGCGATGCTCGGCGCGATGACGTTCCTGCCGACGTATCTGCAGTACGTCGACGGGGACTCCGCGACGATCTCCGGGGTCCGGACGCTGCCCCTGGTGGTGGGACTGCTCATCGCCTCGATCTTCAGCGGCAACGTGGTCAGCAAGACCGGGCAGTACCGGATCTTCCCCATCGTCGGCTCCCTCGTGATGGCGCTCGGCCTGTATCTGATGTCCCTGATGGGACCGGACTCGGGGACCTGGCTCGAGTCCCTGTACATGTTCGTGCTCGGCACCGGCATCGGACTGTCCATGCAGGTCCTGACGATCGCCGTGCAGAACACCGTGGAGTACACCGACCTCGGTACGGCGACCTCCGGTGTCACCTTCTTCCGGACGCTCGGCAGCTCGTTCGGTACGGCCGTCTTCGGGACGATCTACACCAACGCGCTGAAGCCGAACCTGGCCGACGGTGTGCGGTCGGCGGCGGAGACCGGCGCGGCCCCGCCCGCTGTGCTCGCCCGGGCGGCGCAGAGCCCGGAGGCCCTGCACAGACTGCCCGCCCGGGCGGCGCGGCCCATCATCGAGGCGTACGCCGACACCATCCACACGGTGTTCCTGTGGACGGTACCGGTGGCGCTCCTCGGGTTCGTGGTGGCGCTCTTCCTCAAGCAGGTGGAGCTGCGGGACAGCGCCCGGCTGGGTTCGACGGACATGGGCGAGGGGTTCGCGTCGCCGGCCGGCACCGACTCCCAGCGGGTGCTGGAGGCCTCCGTCGGGAAGATCATCGGCAGTACGGAGATGGCGACCGCGCGCCGGATCGTCGAGGAGTCGGACACCCGGCTGGACGTGGCGGGCGCCTGGGCCGTGATGCAGGTGGAGCTGTTCACCCGGATGGTCGGCCACGCCAACCTCAACCTGATCGCCGGCCGGCGCCATCTGCCGCCCGAGGTCCTCGTGCCGGTGTTCAGCCGCATGGTCGAGGAGGGGTATCTCACCCGGCACGGCTCGCTCTTCTCCCACACGGCGGCCGGTGAGCGCGAGGCACGGGTGATCGGCAAGGCCTGGGGCAGGTGGCTCGCGGAACGGGTCGAGCAGGACGTGGGCCGGCCGTCCGGCACGGAACTGCGGGCCGCCGTCGACACCATCGCCAAGCGCCTGCTGGTCGAGGACCTCACCCAGGGGCTGCCCGACCGGACCCGGGAGCTGGAACCGGCCTCGACGGGTTGACGGTGCGCGGGCCGGTCAGCGCGTTGCGAGGTCCAGCAGGACGAGCGCCGACGGCACGTCCGCCACGGCGCTCACCCCGTCCGGCAGGGGCGGACGGCGGACGACGACCACGGGGAGGCCGAGATCGCGGGCGGCCGTCAGTTTGGCGGCCGTCGCGGCTCCCCCGCTGTCCTTGGTCACGAGGACGTCGACGCGATGCCGGAGCAGGAGCGTCCTCTCGCCGTCCGGGGTGAACGGGCCGCGCGCGAGCAGCACTTCGGTGTCCGGCGGCAGCGGCGGATCGGGCGCCTCCACCGACCGGACGAGGAAGTGGAGTCCGGCGAGGTCCGCGAACGCGGCGAGACCGAGCCGGCCCGTGGTGAGGAAGACACGGCGGCCGAGGCCGGGCAGCAGTGCGGCGGCCTCGGCGAGGGAATCGGCCTCGTGCCAGCGGTCGCCGGGGCCTGCGTGCCAGCCGGGACGGCGCAGGACCACGGCGGGGACGCCGGTGGCCGCAGCGGCGCGTGCCGCGTTCGCGGTGATGCCGGACGCGAACGGATGGGTCGCGTCCACGAGGACGTCCACCCGGTGCTCGCGCAGCCACCGCGCGAGCCCGTCGGCACCGCCGAACCCGCCGGTCCGTACGTCCCCTTCGAGCGCGCCGGGCCGGGACACCCGCCCCGCCAGTGAGGTCGTCACGCGCACGCCGGGGCGGGCGGTGAGTCCGGCGGCGAGTTCACGCGCCTCGGTCGTGCCGCCGAGGACGAGGACGTGGGGGGACATGGCCCGAGCCTACGGGGGCGCGCCGGTGGGGTCCCGGGCACGCCCCCGTCCTCGCGGTCAGGTAACCACCGTCACGAAGCCACGGTCAGGGAGCCGCGGTCAGGGAGCCAGGCGGAAGACGCCGTAGGAGAACGGCGCGGTGGTGATCGTTCCGTCGGCGTGGGCCTCGACGCCCCGCGCGAGCAGGGCGGGGCCGACGCTCACGTCGCTGAGCGCGCAGCTCGCCGGCCGTCCGCTCGGGTTGACGGCCACGAGGTACGAGTCACCGCGCGTGTAAACCAACGGGTAGCCGGAGTTGAGCACGTCGACCGGTCCGTGCGTGCCCAGTTCCCGGTGTTCGCGCCGGAGCCGGATCAGGGCGCGCACCTGGTGCAGCAGGGAGCCGTCGTCGTCCCGCTGCGCGGCCACGGACGGCCGGTCGACGGCCGGGTCGACCGGCAGGTACAGGTCGCCCTCGGGCGCCGTGGAGAAGCCCGCGTTGGGTCCGTCGTCCCACTGCATCGGTGTACGGGAGCCCTGGCGTGCCTCGTCGCCGAGCTGGCTGCCCTCCTTGCTCGGCAGTCCCGGCAGATACCGCATGCCGATCTCGTCGCCGTAGTAGATGACGGGCAGGGAGGGCCAGGTGAGCTGGAAGGCGAAGGCGGGCGCGACCATGTCCCGGGTGCGGGTGCCGCACACCAGCCGGGAGAAGTCGTGGTTGGCCGTGGGGAGAGCCACGTATCCCGCTCCGGCGATGGCGGTGTCGGCCTCGCGCCAGGCGTCGAGGAACTCCCGCATCGAACCGTCGCCGTCGGGTCCGAAGAAGCAGGGGTCCTCGCCCCAGACCGGGTTGTGGCTCCCCTGGGCGTTGCCCCACAGCGAGCGCAGCGGGCGGCCGACGAAGTGGAGGAAGAAGTCGGCGTGGATCCCGGCGGGCACGGAGGTCTTCGGGTCGCCCCACTCGGAGAGCAGCGCCCGGTCCGGGTAGGTCTCGTCCATCCAGGCCCGCGTCTCGCGCCACAGGGCGGCGGTGGCCGAGCGGTCGGGGTCGTCCTTCACCAGGGAGAACGCCATGTCGACACGGAAGCCCGCGACACCGCGGTCGAACCAGTACGCCATGATCTCGCGCAGCGCCGCCCGGTTGGCGCGGGGCCCCGGGGCGTCGACGGGCTCGCGCCAGGGCTCGGCCGGGTCCGGGCGCGCGTAGCCGAAGTTGAGGGCCGGCTGGACGGGATAGAAGTTGGGCAGGTAGTACCCCGGCCGGGTGCCGGGCGAGGGCACCCAGGCGGGGCTCGGCGCCTCGGTGGTGTCGGCCCAGATGTAGCGGTCGTCGCCGGGATCGTCGGCCGAGGCCCGGAACCACGCGTGCTGGTCGGAGGTGTGCCCGGCGACCAGGTCCAGCATGACCCGGATGCCGCGCGAGCGGGCCTCCTCGACGAGGGTGGCCAGGTCGTGGTTCGTGCCGTAGCGGGGGGCGACGGTCCGGTAGTCGCTGACGTCGTATCCGGCGTCAGCGAAGGGCGAGGCGAACAACGGGCTGAGCCAGACGGTGTCGACGCCGAGCCACTCCAGGTACTCCAGCCGGTGCAGCACGCCGGGCAGGTCCCCGATGCCGTCCCCGTCGGTGTCGGCGTAGGTCTGCGGGTAGATCTGGTACATCACCGCGTCCGCCAGCCAGGCGGGCGGCGGTTGGATGTCCGCCATGGAAGCGGCCCTTCTCTCAGGCGTCGGCAGGGCAGGACGCGGCCACCGTGAGCGGGCGCGCCGCGTCAAGCTAACAGGGTAGAAAGCGCTTTCCAAGAGCGTTCGGGACGAGACGTGGAGCAGGAGTCGGAAAGATCCACCGCGTTTCTCGGCGGCCGACGAGTCACGACTGCCCCGGCCGGGCGGCCTGACTCAGTGGAGGAGCAGTTGGATTCCGCCGACCACCGTCGCCGCGATCACCAGACGTTCGAAGAGCAGCTGGTTGATCCGGTTCACGGCCCACTTCCCGAGGAACGCGCCCGGCACGACGAAGACCGCCAACGCGGCGTCCAGCAGCAGCGAGTGGCCGTCGATCAGACCGAGTCCCGCGCTGAAGGGCAGCTTGGACACGTTGACGATCAGGAAGAAGAAGGCGGAGGTGCCGAGGAAGCCGAGCTTGCGGAAGCCCGCCGAGAGGAGATACATCGACATCACGGGACCGCCCGCGTTGGCGACCATGGTGGTGAACCCGCCGAGCACGCCGTAGGAGCGGGCCTTGACGCGGCCCGCGCGCGTGACGACGGCGTCGGGTTCGTCGTCCTGGACGGCGGCCCTGCGGCGCCACACGGTGACCGCCGCCATGAGCAGCAGGATGGCGCCGATCGAGGTCCGGACGACCGCGTCGTCCGCCCACACCAGGAACACGGTGCCGAGGACGACTCCGGCGGCGACCGCGGGGAACAGCCGCCACAGCGTGGGCCAGTGGGCATGGCGCCGGTAGGTGAGGACGGCGAGCACGTCGCCGACGATCAGGATGGGCAGGAGGACGCCGGTCGAGGCGCGGGCGGGCAGCACGGCGGCGAAGATCGCCAGGCTGACCGTGTTGGCCCCGCTCACGGCGGTCTTGGAGAAGCCGACGAGCAGGGCCGCGGCGGCCAGGGCGGCGAACTCCCAGCTGGATATGTGCCAGAGCGTCATCGTGTTCATGCGGGGACCGATGCTATGCCCACGCAACTCGCCAGCGTAAGGAGCGTCTCGACAGACGGCCCCTGGCCGGACGGAGCGCGGGCGCCGGTCAGGCCGTGTAGCGCGTGCGCAGCTCCCGCTTGAGGACCTTCATGCTCGGGCCGAGGGGCATCTCGTCGGCGAACTCCAGGCGACGCGGGTACTTGTGACGGCCCAGATGGTCCTTGGACCACTCGGCGATCTCGACCGCGTCGGCCGTGGCGCCCTCGGCGCGGACCACGACGGCGCACACCTCCTCGCCGTGCAGTTCGTCCGGCAGGCCGATCACCGCGACCTGGGCGACGGCGGGATGACGCATCAGCACCTCCTCGACCTCGCGCGGGTAGATGTTGTAGCCGCCGCGGATGATGACGTCCTTCTTGCGGTCGACGATCCGCAGGAAGCCGTCGTCGTCCTTGGTGCCGAGGTCTCCGGTGCGGAACCAGCCGTCGACCACGGCCTCCGCGGTGGCCTCGGGCCGGCCGAGGTACCCGGAGAAGACGTTGTGGCCGCGGATGACGACCTCGCCCAGTTCGCCCGGGGGCAGCAGTTCGATCCGTCCCTCGACCTCGGCCCGCGCGATCTCCACGTCGACGCCCCACAGCGGGTGGCCGATGGTGCCGGCCCTGGTGCCGAACAGCGGCTGGTTGACGGTGGCGGTCGGCGAGGTCTCCGACAGTCCGTAACCCTCGTAGATCCGCGCGCCGAACGCCGCCTCGAACCGCTCCAGGACCGCTACGGGAAGGCTGGCGCCGCCCGAGATGCAGACGCGCAGCTCGGGCAGGGCCGCCGCGCCCGCCGCCGCAGCGGCCAGGGCGACGTACATCGTCGGGACGCCGTGGAAGGTGTTGACGCCTTCCTCCACCATCAGCTCGATCGCGCGCGCGGCGTCGAAGCGCGGCAGCAGGACGAGGGTGGCGCCGGCGCGCCAGGTCGAGTTGAGGGAGACCGTCTGCCCGAAGGCGTGGAAGAGCGGCAGGGCCCCGAGGGCGACGTCGTCGGGGCGGATGTCGTTGGCGTCGAAGGCGTTGACCGTCGCGTTCATCACCAGGTTGAAGTGGGTGAGCACGGCGCCCTTGGGGACACCGGTGGTGCCGCTGGTGTAGAAGACGACGGCCGGGTCGTCGGCGTCCCTGGTGACGTACGAGGTGAGGGGCTCGGCGTCGGCCGCGAGCTTCTCGAACTCGGTCCCGAGCGTCACGACCCGGACGCCGAGGGCCCGCGCGGCGGCGGCACCCGTCGCCTCCTGGGCCGGGTGGCAGAGCAGCAGCGTCGCTCCGCTGTCCTTGAGTACGTGCTCGACCTCGGTGGCCGACAGGAGCAGGTGCACGGGGACGACCACGCCTCCGGCCGCCACGATCGCGTAGTAGGCGTGCGGGAACTCAGCCGTGTTGGGCGCCATGAGGGCCACGCGGTCCCCGGGCCGCACGCCGAGACCGGTGAGCGCGCCGGCCTGGGCCAGCGCGGACCGCCACACCTCGGCGAAGGTGAGGCGCAGTTCGCCCTCGACGAGCGCCGTCTTCGCGGGGCGGCGCCGGGCGTTCTCGGCGAGGATCGCGGCGAGGGACAGGGTTGCCATGGAGGGTGGCTCCGTTTCTTGCTGGTGCGGCTCTGGACCGGCGAGGGCGGGACGGGCCCGGCGCACGCGCTGCGGCGTACGGCGTCCCGGGCCCCCGGACGTGCGGATGCGGCCGGTGTCAGTGGCGCTCGACCAGGACCGCGCTGCCCTGCCCGACCCCGACGCACATCGTGGCCAGGCCGCGCCCGGCGCCGGTGCGGCGCATGCGGTGCAGCAGGGTGGTGAGGATGCGGGCGCCCGAGCAGCCGAGCGGATGGCCGAGGGCGATGGCGCCGCCGGTCGGGTTGACCAGGTCCGGATCGATGCCGAGGCGGTCGACGCAGGCGAGGGCCTGGGCGGCGAACGCCTCGTTGAACTCCGCCTCCTGGATGTCGTCGACACTCCAGCCGACGCGGGCGAGCGCCTTCCGGGTCGCGGGCACCGGGCCGATGCCCATGACGTCCGGGTCGACTCCCGCCGAGGCCCCGGCGACGTACCGGCCGAGGGACTCCAGGTGGAGTTCGTTCAGGACCTCCTCGCTGACGAGGAGGACACCGGCCGCGCCGTCGTTCATCGGTGAGGCGTTGCCCGCGGTGACGGTGCCGCCCGCGCGGAACACCGGCTTGAGGCGGCTCAGCTTGTCGAGCGAGGTGTCCTCGCGGACGCATTCGTCGCGGTCGACGACCACGCCGTCGGGGCGCTCCACGGGCAGCAGCTCGGCGTCGAAGTGGCCGTTCTTGCGGGCGTCGGCGGCGCGCTGGTGGCTGCGGAGCGCGAAGGTGTCCTGCCGCTCGCGGGAGACGCCGTACCGCTCGGCGACCTCCTCGGCGGTCTCCCCCATCGACAGCAGCCCGTGCAGGTCCTTCATCGCGGGGTTGACCAGCCGCCAGCCGAGCCGGGTGTCGACGGTCTCGATGCGGTGCGGCAGCGCCTCGTCCGGGCGCGGCAGGACGAAGGGGGCCCGGCTCATCGACTCGGAACCGCCGGCGAGCACGATGTCGGCCTCGCCGGAGGCGATGGCACGGGCGGCCGTCGTGACGGCTTCGAGGCCGGAGGCGCACAGCCGGTTGACGGTGGCGCCGGGCACGCTGTCGGGCAGCCCGGCGAGCAGCGCGGCCATGCGGGCGACGTTGCGGTTGTCCTCGCCGGCCTGGTTGGCCGCGCCCCAGTAGACGTCGTCGACGCGGGCCGGGTCGAGCGTGGGCACCTCGGCGACCAGGCCGCGGATGACGCTCGCGGCGAGGTCGTCGGGCCGCACGGAGGACAGGGCTCCGCGCAGTTTGCCGATGGGCGTGCGGCGGGCGGCCGCGAAGTGGACGGGGCGCACGACAGGACTCCTGACGGACAACAGCGGACAACGACTGACAACGACGGGCACGACATTAATTAGCACTGCTAGTTTTGGACTATAGACCGACACCCGACCCTTGGGAAGATCCGCCGGCGGACGGTATCCGCCGATCCGTCCCCCGTACCGGTGCCCGCATGGAGCGGGGCACGGTGGGCAGGCGTGGATGCGGGACGGCGCGCCGGGACACCGCTCGCCGCCCCGCGTCACGAGACAGACCGGCGGGAGCACCGAAGGGGCACCGAGATGACCGACACCGTCGAGCTCGACGCGCTGTGGGACGAGTTCCACCGCGTGGTGAACATGACCTCCCAGGAGCTCGCGGCCTGGCTGCGGGCCGGTGAGACCGGCGAGACCGCCATGGGGAGCGAACCGCCGCCCGGGCGGCCGGGCGCGCCGACCGGCCTGCTGGTCCTCGCGCTCCTGCAGAAGCGCCGCGCCGATCTCACCGACGAGGACGTGGCGACCATGTACGAGGTGATCGACACCGTGGAGGCCGAGGCGGACGGTCCGGACGCGGGACCCGCCGACGAGCGCGCGCGCCACCGCCTGATGACCCTGGGCCACGATCCGCTGAGGCGCCGGCGCTGAGCGCCTCCCGGAGGGCCGGGCAGGCGCCGGGTGGCCGGGGATCGACGGTCGCCCGGCCCGGGCCCGGCGCGGATGGCACACTGCTCGCGCACCCGGGCCGGACAGCCGCCGACGGGGTGAACAGGCCGAACGGAAAAGGGAGTTGTCGTATGACGGGGACCGAGTCCGCAGCGGACCGGATCGACACCAGCAGGCCCCATCCGGCACGGGTGTACGACTGGTATCTGGGCGGCAAGGACAACTACCCGGTCGACGAGCAGCTCGGGCAGCACATCATGTCCCTCGATCGGGGGGCCAAGCGGGCCGCGCGCAGCAACCGCTGGTTCATGCAGCGGGCCACCCGCCACCTGGTCCGCACGGCGGGAATCGGCCAGTTCCTCGACATCGGCACCGGCATCCCCACCGAGCCGAACCTCCACCAGATCGCGCAACTGACCGCTCCCGACGCACGGGTGGTCTACGTCGACAACGACCCCATCGTGCTGGCGCACGCCGAGGCACTGCTGCGGGGCACCCCGGAGGGGGTGACGGAGTACATCCAGGCGGACATCCGCGAGCCGGGGAAGATCCTGGCCGAGGCCGGCCGGGTGCTCGACCTCGACCGGCCCGTGGCCCTCTCCCTGATCGCGCTGATGCACTTCATAGCCGACGAGTCCGGCGCGTACGAGCTGGTGCGGGAGCTGGTGGACGCGCTGGCGCCGGGCAGTTGCCTCGCGCTGTCCGCGATGACCGCCGACTTCGAGCCGGAGAACGTACGGCGGGGCATCGAGACGTACGCGCGCGGCGGGGTCACCCTCGTGGGCCGCTCGCACGCCGAAGTGGCGCGCTTCTTCACGGGACTCGACCTCGCCGAACCGGGGATCGTCTCCGTGAAGGACTGGCGTCCCGACCTCGCGGAGGACGAGACCCCGATCGGCGACGAGCCCGTGTCCCTGTACGGCGGGGTCGGCTTCAAGCGCTAGGGAGCGTCCGACTCCCCTCCGTCCGAGCCCTGTCGGCCTTCCCTGCCTGCCCGGCCGCCCCGCCGCTCAGCGGCGTTCGGCCGGCGCGGGGGCGGCCTCGGCCGTCACGGCGAGGTCGGCCGGAGCCGGGCCGTCGTCGATGAAGCCGCCCGACTGGTGGCGCCACAGCTTGGCGTAGGCGCCCTCGGACGCGAGCAGTTCCTGGTGGGTGCCCTGTTCGACGACGCGTCCGTGGTCCAGGACGACGAGCCGGTCCATGGTGGCGACCGTGCTCAGCCGGTGCGCCACCACCAGCGCCGTGCGCTGCTCCATGAGCCGCCACAGCGCCTCCTGGACGAGGATCTCGCTCTCGGAGTCCAGGGCGCTGGTCGCCTCGTCGAGGAGCAGGATCGGCGCGTCCCGCAGGATCGCCCGGGCGAGGGCGACCCGCTGGCGCTGGCCGCCCGACAGCTTGATGCCCCGCTCGCCCACCATCGTGTCGAAGCCCTCGGGCAGCGCGTCGGCGAACTCCGTGACGTGGGCCGCCTCGGCCGCGCGGCGGATCTCCGCCTCGGTGGCCTCCGGCCGCGCGAAGGCGATGTTGTCCCGCAGGGTGCGGTGGAACATCGCGGGGTCCTGCGGCACGTAGGCGATCAGACTGCGCAGGTCCGCCTGGCGCAGCCTGCTGATGTCCTGGCCGCCGATCAGGATGCGGCCCGCGTCGATGTCCGTCATCCGCAGCAGCAGCCGGGTGAGCGTGGTCTTGCCGCCCCCGGACCTGCCGACCAGACCGACCTTCGCTCCGCTCGGCACCTCCAGTTCCAGCCCCGCGAACAGCGGCTTCGCCCCTCCGTGCGTGAAGTTCACCCGCTCGAAGCGGACGTCGGCCGCCCGGGACCGCAGCGGCTCAGGGGCGACCGGGTCGAGCACGGTCGGCGGCGTCAGCAGCAGCTCGGTGAACTGCGCCGCCTCCGTCATCGAGCTCTCCAGACGCCGGTAGATCTGGTTGAACTCGAACATGATCCGGGTCGCGTTGGCGTAGTACGTGAACGCGACGACGACGGCCTCGACTCCGTGCCCGCCCCCGGCGAGCGCGACCGCGAGCAGCAGGCCGAGCGCGTTGGTCAGCACCGACATCGGCGCGACCAGCGTGTCGATGCGCAGGTTGCCGTAGTCCCAGGACCGCAGGGTGAGTCGGCGTGACGCGGCGACCCGCGAGCGGTGCTCGGCCGCCTCCCGCTCCTCGGCGGCGAAGGCGCGGACCGTGTCCATGTTCATCAGGCTGTCGGCGACATGGCCGGAGACCCGGGCGATGGCCTCCTCCCGCTGCGCGACGAGCGCCTGCCTGCGGCGGATGAGCGGCACCACGCACAGCCCCGTCACCGCGATCATCGCGAGCAGTCCGACCACGAGCAGCGGTTCGTAGCGCCACAGGACGACCGAGCCGAACAGCAGCGGTACGAAGCTGCCGACGACCTGGAAGGTCATCGTGTCGACGAACTCCTCGAAGCGGGTGGCGAAGCTCAGCACCCGCTTGGTCAGCGACCCGGCGAAGTTGTCGTGGAAGAACGCGGCGTCCTTCGCGAACAGTTCGTCCATGCCGATCACGTAGAGGTGCTCGATGCCGAGGGCGTCCAGGCGGTTGAGACAGTGCAGGCCGAGCCGCCACAGGGCCTCGGCGAGCAGCAGGACGCCGCCGAATCCGAGGACGTACGGCAGTGCCGCACCGACGGAGACCGCCGTGCCCTCGGCGATGCGGCCCACCAGCTTGGCGACGATGAGCGGCGCGACGTAGTTGATGCCGATGTTGCCCAGCGCGGGCAGCAGCATGGCGGGTCCCGTCAGCCTGCGGAGCCGGCGCAGCTCCCGTCCGTAGTGACGCAGCGCGAGGAGCACCGAGCCCCTGCCGCGTAACGCCCTGTCCGATTCAGCTGATGCCATCCCCAACCCCGTGTCGTCGTGGCCGGCCCTGTCGGCGCGTCCGCGGGGGAGCCGCCGATGCATGAAGGGACCGTGCGGTGTGCGGTACGGGCCGGCCGGCCGCTTCAGTGTCCCGTGATGGCCTCCGGCCGGTCCACGCGTTTTTCTCGGCCACCGGGGCACGGCCCGGCGCTGGGGGTCGCACGGGGGGGGGGAGGCGGAGGGGAGAGCGTGCGACGGCGCAGCGCGCGCGGATACGACGAAGGCCGCTTCCTCATCGCTGAGAAAACGGCCTTCGAACCACGACTCTTCGAGTCGGGACGACAGGATTTGAACCTGCGACCCCTTGACCCCCAGTCAAGTGCGCTACCAAGCTGCGCCACGTCCCGATGCCCGTCTGACCTGGGGTTTCCCCTGGCTGGACGTGCACGGAAACAATACCGCACTCGTACCGGTGGTCGCGCACCCGTTTTGCGCGGGGCGGTAGCGCGGCGGCGTCCGAAAACGTTCGGGAGATCCTCGCCCGCGCTTGACCTGAAGTTTGGTTGAGGTTGCACGCTCGTCTCCATGACGATCACCGCGAAGCACCGCCACACCTACGCCGACCTGCCCCGACTGATGGGTCTGATGACGGGCGACGAGAAGCACGGCCCGGCGGCGACCTCCACTCTGGACGCGCTCTGGGTGCTGTACGACCGGGTTCTGCGCGTGGCTCCCGAAGGGATGGAGGATCCGGGACGTGACCGGTTCCTCCTGTCGAAGGGGCACGGTCCGATGGCCTACTACGCGGTGCTCGCGGCGAAGGGTTTCCTGCCGGTGGAGTGGCTCCCCGGCTTCGGCTCCTTCGACTCGCCGCTCGGGCACCATCCGGACCGGGTGCTGGTGCCGGGCGCGGAGATCGGCAGCGGCTCCCTCGGCCACGGACTGCCGATCGCGGTCGGGACGGCACTCGGGCTGCGCGCGCAGGGGCTCGACGACCCGCGGGTGTGGGTGCTGATCGGTGACGCGGAACTGGACGAGGGCAGCAATCACGAGGCGATCGCGTACGCGGGACCGGCCGGGCTGGACCGGCTGCACACCGTCGTGATCGACAACTCCTCGGCCAGTCACGCCCGCCCGGGCGGGATCGCGGCACGGTTCGAGGCGGCCGGCTGGTCGGCCGCGACCGTGGACGGCCGCGACCACGAGGCCCTGTACGCGGCCTTCACGGCCGCGCATCCGGGCCGGCCACGGGTGGTCGTGGCCCGGGTCGAGCCGAAGAACCCGTGACCGCCCCGGCTCCGGCGGACTCCTCGTCCCGCTCCCCCGCCACTCCTGCCCGCACCCGGCCTCTCTCCCGCACCCCGGGGGGAACGGTCGGCCGTCGGCAGTCGCCACCTCACCGCCCCCAGGAAAGGACCCGTACTCATGGACACCATGCGTGACCGTTTCGCCCCCGTCGTCTCGCGACTGCTCGACGAGGACCCGCGCGTCGCGGTCGTGCTCGCCGAGATCGGCGCGGACGGCTTCGCGGAGGCCCGGCGCAGGCATCCGGACCGGGTGATCAACGTCGGCATCCGGGAGCAGCTGCTGATCGGAACGGGCGCGGGTCTGGCGCTGACCGGCCTGCGGCCCGTGGTGCACACCTTCGCGAGCTTCCTGGTGGAGCGGCCCTTCGAGCAGGTGAAGCTGGACCTCGGGCACCAGGACGCGGGCGCCGTACTGGTCAGCGCGGCGGCCTCCTTCGACTGGCCCGCGGGCGGCTTCACGCACATGGCGCCGGGCGACGTGGCCCTGCTGGACACGCTCGACGGCTGGACCGTGCACGTGCCGGGGCACCCCGACGAGGCGGAGACGCTGCTGCGGCACGCCGTCGCCGCCGGGGACGACAAGGTGTACGTCCGGCTGTCCGTGCAGGCGAACGCGCGCCCGCTCGGGGTCGACGGCTCCCGCTTCCGCACCGTCCGGGAGGGGCGCGACGGTGTGGTGGTAGCCGTCGGGCCGATGCTCGACGCCGTGCTCGCGGCCACCGAGGGACGCGACGTGACCGTGCTCTACGCGACCACCGTCCGCCCCTTCGACCGGGCCGCCCTGCGCGGCGCCACCGAGGCGGCGGGCACCGATGTCGTCCTGGTCGAGCCGTACCTGGCCGGTACCTCGACTGCGGCCGCGGGTGACGCGCTCGCCGACGTGCCCCACCGCGTCCTCGGTCTCGGTGTCGGCCGCCGTGAACTGCGGCGCTACGGGACGATGGAGGAGCACCTGGTCGCGCACGGTCTGGACGCCCGGTCCCTGCGGGAGCGGATCGACGCCTTTCTCGCGGCCCCCGTGCGGGTCTGAGACACCGGTCGTCCGCCGCCCACGCGCCCGCGCTGAGGCCGGACGCGCCCCGCTCAGCCGGCCCGGCGTCTCTCCTTCCGGGCCGGTGCGGCGAGGGCGGCGGCGGCCCCCAGCCGGGGCACGGGACCGTCCACGCGGACCAGCTCGCGTATCGCGGGCACCGAGAGCAGGGCCGCGGCCACGACGAGGCTCATGACCCCGCCCATGAGCAGGACGCGGTCGGCGCCGAGGGCGGCGGCCGCGGGTCCCGCGAGCGCCTGGCCGACGGGCATCATCGCCAGGGAGCCGGCGACGTCGTAGGCGTGGATGCGGTTGAGGACGTCGGGGGCGACCTGCGTCTGCACGCTGGTCGCCCACATGACACCCCAGACGGACATCCCCGCGCCGGCGATGACCGCTCCGGCTGAGATGGCTCCCACGCCCAGCCCGGCGCCGACGGAGGCCGGGAAGCAGGCGAAGGCGAAGAGGGCGAACGAACCGGCGCGCAGCATGCGGCGCGGCCGCAGGCGCAGGGCGACGAGTCCGCCGATGACGGTGCCCGCGCCGAGCGCGGAGTTGATCAGTCCGTAGGCGCGCGGGCCGTGCTGCTGCACCACCTCGGTCGCCACCAGGGGGACGGCCGGACCCCAGACGGCGATCATGTAGACGCACCAGATGACGATGACGCTCCACAGCCAGGTGCGTGATCTGAACTCCCGCCAGCCCTCGGCGAGATCGGCGCGGAAGCCGGCGCCGTGCGTCCGGCTTCCGGGAGCGGCCGGCGGCAGACGGAGCAGCAGCAGGCACAGGGCGCTGAGCGCGAAGGTGGCCGCGTGGGCCACGAAGACCCCGCCGGCGGAGGCGAAGGCGACAAGCAGGCCGGCGAGGGCCGGGCCGCCGAGCTGCGCGCCCGACTCGGCGATGCGGATGGCGCCGTTCGCCCCCTGCACGTCGGTCGCGAGGCGCGGCACGGTACTGGCGACACCGGGCTGGAAGACCGCGCCCGCGACGCCGTTGACCGCGCCGATCACACAGATCTGCCAGAGGACGACGTGGTCGGTGAAGAAGAGCGCCGCGGCGACGGACTGGGTCACGAGACGCACCAGGTCGGCGCCGATCATCAGCTTGCGGGTGCTGAAGCGGTCGGCGATCACGCCGCCGAAGATGACCAGTCCGGCGAAGGAGGCGGCCGACGCGGCCATGGCGAGCCCGACGGCGCCCACCCCGTACCCGTACTGGAGGAGTCCGGCGGCGAGGGCCACGGGCAGCATCGTGTCGCCGAGCCGGGCGAGGGCCCGGGCGACGAAGAAGAGGGCGAAGTCGCGCGACCAGACGGACCGTGCCGGCCGGTCGGCAACGATGTCGGCCCGGAGCGGGCCGGAGCCCAGAGGGCCGTCGGCGCCGACCGGCCCGTCGTCAAGCCCACCGGTCGGAAGCAGCCCGCCCCGTGACGGTGCGTCGACATCCCGCGATGCCGGGGACGGCGTGCCCCACTTTCCGGTGGCGGGCTCCTCCGCCACGGGGCCCGACGGCCCCGCGCACCGCGGCTCCTCGCCCGATGACGTCCTGGTCATCCTGCTCGCACCCTCCCCTGGCCCCTGCCCACGACTCCCCCACGAAGTCGTCCGTCCCGCGCCCCACTCCTGTTTCCGGATCATGCCACGGGGCACCGACAACGCCGGAGGCGTTTCAGTCGGCGGACGGGCGCCCCAACTCGGGGTGCGCCTCGATCAGTCGGGGCGTGGCCGCCTGACGCCAGGAGTCGGCGAGGATGTCCCGGAGTTCGTCGTCGTCCTCCAGCGCACAGAGCCGGGCGCGGACCCACGCGAAACCGGCCTCGTGGTCGGCGATCCAGAACTTGCCCGGCTCGGCCAGGACCAGTTCGTCGCGCTCCTCCTTCGGGCAGCGCACGGCGATGGAGGTCTCGGCCTCGGGCATCGTGGCGAACATCTTCCCCGCGACCCGGAACGTGGGCATGCTCCAGGCGATCTTCTCCGTCGTGTCCGGGAGGGAGAGGGCGATCCGTCGTACGTCTTCGGCATCCGGCATGGGACGCACGGTAGCCAACGGCACTGACATCGGCGGGCCGAAGCACCACGTCAGAGGGTGCTTCGGGTGTCACTCCGCCGAGCGGGCATCGCCTCCGGCTTCCGTCTCCGCGTCCGCGTCCGCTTCGGCTTCGGCTTCCGCTTCCGCTTCCGCTTCCGGCCGCTTGTAGAAGATCGTCGTCGGACGCAGCTCGCCCGTCGGCGTCGCCGCGTAGTCGGGGATCGCCCCGAGGCGGGTCCAGCCGGCCGAGAGGTACAGGGACTCGGCGGGGCTGTCCGTCTCGGTGTCCAGGTGAAGGAGGGTGACGCCCGCCGCGGCGGCCTCGGTCTCCGCGGTGGTCAGGAGCGTACGGCCGAGGCCCTGACCGCGGCCGTCCCGGTGCACCATGAGTTTGACGAGTTCCGCGCGATGGCGGCTGTTGGGCTTGTCCGGGCGGACGAGGCTCACGGTGCCGAGCAGCCGGTCCCCGCGACGGGCCGTCCAGACGTCGAGGTGCCCCGCCGCGACGGCGGTCGCGCGCTCCTCCCACCAGGCGACGGCGGTCGTCCGCTCGAGCGGCGCGAGGAACCCGATCGAGGCGCCGCCGGCCACGGTGTCGGTGAGCAGATCGGCCAACTCGGCGGCAGCCGAAAGGAGTTCGGCCGCAGTGAGCCGGGACACGGTGATCGCCGAGTCGGTCACGGGAGCACCACCGCCAGCGCGTACCGCACGCCGTCGGGTCCGGGACAGCGAAAGCGCGTCGGGCCCCACACCCGCAGCCGGAGGCAGTCGCCGGGGCCGAGCCGGTGCTCGACGTCCTGCGCGGTCACGTCGAGCGATCCGTCGAGGACCCAGATGTGCTGCTCCAGGCCGGGCACGGGAGGCCGGTCGTAGGCGATGTCGGCGCCGGCCGCGAGCCTCCCCTCGACCAGTTCGCCCCGCAGTCCGGCGTGCGGCGGCGACACCGACCGCCGCTCGAAGCCGGAGGCCCGGTCCGTCCAGACCGCCTGGTCGGCGGCGCGGACCAGCAGCGCCGGTTCCACCTCGACCTCGCTCAGCAGCTGGGACATGGTCCGCCCGTACACATGGCACAGGCGGTTGAGGAGGGAGGCCGTGGGGCTGATCTCGGCGCGCTCGGCACGGGACAGGGTCGAGCGGCTGATGCCGCTGCGTTCCGCCAACTCACCCAGGGACCAGCCCCGTTCGGCTCTCAGCTCGGCCAGTCGCGCCCCGAGCCGGACGTCGACCGCAGCGGCCACACCGACCTCACCACTTCCCATATCCGGGATGATATCCCAGATTCGAGACGTCAGGGTCTCAGTCGGCCGCCGCCACGTGCGTCAGCGCGTCCAGTACGGGCCGGATCAGCGGGTGGTCCCCGGCGCCGCGGCGGACGGCGGCGAAGACGCGGCGGGTGGGTGCGACGCCGTCGACGGGGCGGACGACGACGCCGGTGAGTTCCATGCCGCGCAGCGCCGAGCGGGGCACCAGGGCGACACCGGCGTCGGCCGAGGCGAGCGCGACGACGGCCCGGAAGTCGTCCGATGAGTGTTCGAGGCGGGGCTGGAATCCGGCGTTCTCGCAGGCCAGGACGACCACGTCATGGCAGGGGTTGCCCGGGTAGGGGCCGATCCACGGGTCCTTGGCCAGCTCGGCGAGCGGCACCTCCTCGGCGTCGGCCAGCCGGTGGGTGACCGGGACGACCGCGTCGAAGGGTTCGGCGTAGAGCGGCACGTGCGTCAGGCGCGGGTCGTCCGCGTCCGGCGCCCCGCGGTACTCGACGGCCACCGCGATGTCGACCTGCCGGTCGAGCACCATCGGCAGGCTGGCGTCGCCCTCGGCGTCCTGGACCCGGAGGCGGATTCCGGGGGCGGCGACGGCGAGGCGGGACAGGGCGGGGGCCACGACCAGGGCGATGCCGGTGGCGAAGGAGGCCACCGTGACCGTACCGGCCGATCCCGAGCTGTACGCGGCCAACTCGGCTTCGGCCCGCTCCAGTTGGGCGAGGACGGCGTTGGTGTGGCTGAGCAGGATCTCTCCGGCGGGTGTCAGCCGCACGCCCTTGGCGCCGCGCTCGACGAGCCGGTGGCCCGTCTCCTGCTCCAGGGCGGTCAGCTGCTGCGAGACCGCCGAGGGGGTGAGATACAACGCGGCGGCTGCCGCCGTCACCGTGCGGTGGTCCGCCACCGCACGGAGGATGTGGAGCCGCCGCGCTTCGATCATGCGACCGATTCTCTCAGGTCACGCGGGCTTTCCGGTCATCAGGCGGACCGGAGCCCGGCCGGAGGGTGAGGCCGCGGGCCGCCCGTCGCCCCACGCCCCCGGAGCGGCCTTCGCCGTCCCGGGACCGCGGGGCGGGCACCCCGTCAGGCGGCGTCGAGTTCCGCCCGCGCCGCCACGAAGGCGTCCACGGCACGGTTGACGTCCTCGGTGGAGTGTCCGGCGGACAACTGCACCCGGATCCGGGCCTTGCCCTGCGGGACGACCGGGTACGAGAAGCCGATCACGTACACGCCGCGCTCCAGGAGCAGCTCCGCCATCCGGCCGGCGACGGAGGCGTCACCGATCATGACGGGCGCGATGGCGTGGTCGCCCGGGAGGATGTCGAAGCCCTCCGCGGTCATCCGGGAGCGGAACAGGGCGGTGTTCTCGGCGAGCCGCACCCGCAGCTCGTCGGCGGACTCCAGCAGGTCGATGACCTTCAGGGAGGCCGCGGCGATCACCGGGGCGAGGGTGTTGGAGAAGAGGTACGGACGGGACCGCTGGCGCAGCAGGGCGACGATCTCGGCGCGGGCGGCGACGTAACCGCCGGAGGCGCCGCCGAGGGCCTTGCCGAGGGTGCCCGTGATGATGTCGACGCGGTCCATGACGCCGTGCAGCTCGGGGGTGCCGCGACCGCCGGGGCCGACGAAGCCGACGGCGTGCGAGTCGTCGACCATCACCATGGCGTCGTAGCGGTCCGCGAGGTCGCAGATCTCCTTCAGGGGGGCGACGTAGCCGTCCATCGAGAAGACGCCGTCGGTGACGATCAGCCGGCGGCGCGCGTCGGAGGCCTCCTTGAGCTGCGCCTCCAGGTCGGCCATGTCGCGGTTGGCGTAGCGGAAACGGCGGGCCTTGGAGAGCCGGATGCCGTCGATGATCGAGGCGTGGTTGAGGGCGTCGGAGATGACCGCGTCCTCCGCGCCGAGCAGGGTCTCGAAGACACCGCCGTTGGCGTCGAAGCAGGAGGAGTAGAGGATCGTGTCCTCTTGGCCGAGGAACGCGGACAGCCGCGCCTCCAGCTCCTTGTGCACCTCCTGCGTACCGCAGATGAAGCGCACGGAGGCCATGCCGTAGCCCCAGCGGTCGAGGGCCTCGTGGGCGGCGGCGACGACCTCGGGGTGGTCGGCGAGACCGAGGTAGTTGTTCGCGCAGAAGTTCAGGACCTCGCCGGGGCGGCCGCCCGCGGTGACGTTCACGGTCGCGGACTGCGGGCTTCCGATGACCCGTTCGGGCTTGTACAGGCCGGCGGCGCTGATCTCTTCGAGGGTGGTGCGCAGGTCGTCACGGACGGAGTCGAACATCATCAGTTCCTTAGAGTCCTCAGAGGGTCCAGTCGAGGATGACCTTGCCGCCACGGCCGCTGGCGGCGTCGGCGAACGCGTCCTCGTAGTCGCGGAATCCGTACCGGCCGGTGATCACGGGGGCGAGGTCGAGGCCGCCCTCCAGCAGGACCGACATCGCGTACCACGTCTCGAACATCTCGCGGCCGTAGATGCCCTTGATCGTGATCATGGAGGTGACGATCCGGGACCAGTCGACCGGGAACTCCTCGGAGGGCAGACCCAGCATCGCGATCCGGCCGCCGTGCGTCATGTTGGCGATCATGTCGCGCATGGCCTCGGGGCGGCCAGACATTTCCAGGCCGATGTCGAAGCCCTCGCGCAGGCCGAGGGTGCGCTGGCCGTCCGCGATCGTCGAGCCCGCGACGTTGAGCGCGAGGCTGACCCCTATCTTGCGGGCCAGTTCGAGGCGCTCCTCGCTGACGTCGGTGATGACGACGTTGCGGGCGCCCGCGTGGCGGGCCACGGCGGCGGCCATCAGGCCGATCGGTCCGGCTCCGGTGATCAGCACGTCCTCGCCGACCAGCGGGAAGGACAGGGCCGTGTGGACGGCGTTGCCGAACGGGTCGAAGATCGCGGCGACATCGAGGTCGACCGGGACGCGGTGCACCCACACGTTGGCGGCCGGCAGCACGACGTACTCGGCGAACGCGCCGTCGCGGCCGACGCCGAGGCCGACCGTGGCACGGCAGAGGTGACGGCGACCGGCGAGGCAGTTGCGGCACTTGCCGCAGACGAGATGACCCTCACCGCTGACCCGGTCCCCGACGTTGATGTCGGCGACGTCGCGGCCGGTCTCGACGACCTCGCCGACGAACTCGTGGCCGAGGACGAGCGGCGTCGTGATGGCCTGCTGCGCCCAGCCGTCCCAGTTGCGGATGTGCAGGTCGGTGCCGCAGATGCCGGTCCTGAGGACCTTGATCAGCACGTCGCCGGGGCCTGCCTGCGGCTCGGGGACGTCCGTGAGCCAGAGCCCGGGCTCCGCCTTCTCCTTGACCAGCGCCTTCACGCGACGGCTCCTGTGGGTGAGGTCCCGGGAAAGGGCGCGCCGAAGGCAGCCCGTACCGGGGAGAGGGGTGAATTCCCTGAGGAATCTGCCCTACGACGGTACCTCCGGTCCATCGAGGATTTCTTAAGCGCGGCCCCAGCTTTCCTTCACGCCCGGGATTTCTCCGGCCCCTTCTCCGCCCTTTCGCGTTTCCCTCTCCTCGACTTCCCGGCGCCCGGAATCCGCATTTCGGCCCCGTGGCACCGGGGCTCGTCACCTGCCGTCGAGGTCGGGCCGGGACCGACCGGAGGGCCGAGGCTCCGTGTCCCGCCATCACGTCAGAAGCCCCGGGCCGCTTCCCGCCGTTCGAGTTGTCCGGCCAGTTCCGCCGCCATCGACTTGATGGTCTCCAGACCCGCCTTTCCCCACGGCCTCGGTTCGACGTCCTCGACACAGATGGTGCCGAGCGCGATCCCGGTGCTGTCGATGAGCGGAGCGCCCAGATACGAGCGCACGCCGATCTCGTCGACGAGCGGATTGCCGGCGAAACGCGGATAGTCGCTGACGTCCTCCAGGACGAGCGCCTTGCGGCGGACCACGACGTGCGGGCAGAAGCCGTACTCCCGGCCCATCCGGCGGCCCACCGGCCGCGCGCCGCCGTCCCCCGCCGTGGCGCCGCCGTCCGTCCGCCCGCCCCGGTCCGGGGTGTGCAGGCCCGCGAAGAACTGCTGCTCCTCGCCGATGAAGGTGACCTTCGAGTACGGGGCGGCCGCGACCTCCGCCAGGCGGTCCGCGAACGCGTCGAACACCGGCTCGGCCCGTTCCCCCAGCCCTAGCCGGCGCAGCCTCCGCACCCGGGCCGGGGCGTCCTTGTCCTCCGGGGTCAGCAGCAGTCGGCCGGACGGCCGGGGCGGGTCGTAGCTCATGTCCGTGCTCCCTGCCCCGGCGCGCGGACCGGCGCGTGGGCGAGCAGATGGCGGACCAGGGTGAGCAGGGTCTGCACGCCCGAACTGGAGATCCGCGCGTCGCAGGGCACGACCGGGATCTCGGGGTCGAGGTCGATGGCCGCGCGCACCTCGTCGGGGCTGTAGCGGTGCGAGCCGTCGAACTCGTTCACCGCGACGATGAAGCCGAGGCCGCGCTGCTCGAAGAAGTCGACCGCCGCGAAGCAGTCCTCCAGCCGGCGCGTGTCCGCGAGGATCACCGCGCCGAGCGCGCCCTCGGAGAGTTCGTCCCACATGAACCAGAACCGCTCCTGCCCGGGGGTGCCGAACAGGTAGAGCACGTGTTCCGGGTCGAGGGTTATCCGGCCGAAGTCCATCGCCACGGTCGTCTCGACCTTGTTCTCGATGCCGTCGAGGTTGTCGGTCGCGGCGCTGACCGTGGTGAGCAGTTCCTCCGTGCTGAGCGGCGCGATCTCGCTCACCGCGCCGACGAAGGTCGTCTTGCCGACTCCGAACCCGCCCGCCACCAGGATCTTCAGTGCGGTGGGGAACGGGTCAGAGCTGTCGTCGTAGTCCATCGAGCACTGCCTCCAGAAGAGACCGGTCAGTGGGGTTGTGGTGGAACTCGGGGGGCTTCGTGGTGAGCACCCCGCAGTCGACGAGGTCGGACAGCAGCACCTTGGTGACCGCCGCCGGCAGCTTCAGGTGGGCGGCGATCTCCGCGACGGAGACCGGTGCCCGGCACCGTTCGAGTGCCTGGCTGTGCTCGGGCCCCAGGTAGCCGAGGGGTGTGGCTCCGGTGGCCCTGACCTGCGAGAGGAGGTCGAGAGCGGTCGACGGCCGGGTCCGGCCGTTGCTCACGGTGTAGGGGCGCACCAGGCGCCCCGCCGCGTCGTCGAGCCAGGGCCCGTCGCCGGCCGTGGCCACGCTCACGACCTCATCGCCGGGGTTTCGACGGCGTGCTGTCGGGGCGCGGTGACCAGGTAGGGCCGGACGCTCTTGACCAGCATGGCCATCTCGTAGCCCAGCACCGCGGCGTCCGCCTCACGCCCGGCGAGCACGGCGAGACAGGTGCCGGAGCCGGCCGTGGTGACGAACAGCAGGGTCGAGTCGAGTTCGACGACGACCTGCCGGACGTCGCCGCCGTCCCCGAAACGCACGCCCGCGCTGCGCCCGAGGGAGTAGAGGCCGGACGCCAGCGCCGCCATGTGGTCGGCGCTGTCCGGGTCCAGGCCGTGGACCGACTTCACGAGCCCGTCGCAGGAGAGCAGCACGGCGCTCGTGGTGTGGGGAACGCGCTGGACGAGGCCGCTCATCAGCCAGTCGAGGTCGGAAACGTGGCCGGTCGGCGCATCGCTCGCCATGGGGGATCGACTCCTTGAGGTACGAAGGTCCGCGGGAGCGGTGGGGGGCGGTGTGGGGGTGGTCGTGGGGGTGGTCATCCGGCGGGTGCGCTCCCGTCGTGCCGGCCGGTGCGGTCGTGTCCGGGCGCGGTGTCCCGGTTCTCGTGCGACGACGGCGCGTACGTGGTGGTGTGCGCGTCGCCCGTGTACGGCGTCGGTGTTCCGTTCGTCGGAGGTACGCCGACGAAGTCCGTGCCGTCGGAAAGGACACCGGGCGAGGGCGTCCCGTCGGCGGGGCCGGCCCCGTCCGTGCGGAGCGCCTCCGGGCGCGGCCGGTACGGGAGCGGGCCGCCCGGCGCGAGGGGGGCCGGGTCGTCGGGGCCGGTGCCGACCGGGCTCACGCCGTCCCGTCCGAGCGCGCCGTTGCCGAGAGCGCCGTTGCCGAGTTCCCCGTGCCGGAGGTCGTCACGGCCGGGTTCGCCATGGCCGACGGAGAAGTCGTCCAAGTGGTGCGGAGCCGTGGGGGCCCGCTCGCCCGGGTTCCGCATCCCGCGGTCCTGCTCCGGGAGGCCGCCGCCCGGGAGGCCGCCGCCCGGGTGGTCGGTGCCGGGTCGTCGGGGCAGGCCGGGTCCGACGCCGTTCGGCGGCAGCAGGTCCGCGCGGAGGAGATCCAGGGGGCCGCCGACCGGCGCGGCCGACGGACCGGTGGGCGCCTCCTCGGCCGGACCCAGGGGCGCGCCCGGTCCGCCCGCCGCCCGGGCGTGGGCGGCCTCCGCCCGTCCGATGCCTCGCTGGAAGGCGGCCATGAGACCCGGGTCGTGCCCGACGACCTCCTCCGAGTCCTGCCGGGGCGTGGGGCCCTCGCGCAGTTGCGGGACGAGATGTTCCTGGGCGCGCCGCTTGGGCAGGTGGGGCCTGCCCATGGTCCCCCGTACGGCGCCCGTACGCGGAGTCGGTGGCATCCCCGCGTTCTCCGCCGCGGCGATCCGGTCCGCGGGCCGGATGCCGGGGACGGCGTCGGCGGGGTTGGGACGTCCGGCACGGGTGGCGCGGCTGGGGAGCGGTGCGGGACCGCCGCTCGGCACCGGACCCGACGCGTGCCCCGGCGCCTGCCCGCGTGGCGGGACCCGCGGGGGCGTCTCTCCCGGCGTGAGTTCCCGCTGCGCCTGGCGCGGTACGGGCGCCACCTGACGGCCCGCGGGTGCGACCGATACCTGTCCCGCATGCGGGGGCTGGGGCCCGCCCGGCGGCAGCTGTCCGCCGCCCGTCTCCCGCCGACCCGTGGCGTCCCCGAGGACACCGGGCGCCGAGCCCAACAGTTCCTGCGGGACGACGAGTACGGCCTGGACACCTCCGTAGATGTTGCTCTGGAGCCGTACGTGGATGCCGTGCCGGCGGGCGAGCTGCGAGACGACGAACAGACCGATGCGCCCGTCCTGGAGCAGGCCGGCGACATTGACCTGGTCGGGGTCGGCGAGCAGCGTGTTCATCTTGTGCTGCTCACCCGGCTGCATGCCGAGCCCGCGGTCCTCGACCTCGATGGCCAGACCCGAGGTGACGAGGTTGACGCGCAGCAGGACCTGGGTGTGCGGGGCGGAGAACACCGTGGCGTTCTCGACGAGTTCGGCGAGCAGGTGGATGACGTCGGCGACCGCGTGGCCGCGCACGGTGCCGTCGATCGGGGGCACGAGCTTGACCCGCGAGTACTGCTCCACCTCGGCGATCGCGGAACGCAGCACCTCGGTCATGGAGACGGGGTTGCTCCACTGGCGGCGCGAGACGGCGCCGCCGAGCACGGCCAGGTTCTCGGCGTGGCGCCTGATGCGGGTGGCGAGGTGGTCGACGTGGAAGAGGCCCTTGAGGAGGTCGGGGTCCTCGATCTCGTTCTCCAGCTCGTCGAGGATGGAGATCTCCCGGTGCACCAGGGACTGCAGGCGCCGGGCGAGATTGACGAAGACCTCGACCGTCTGTTCGCTGCCCGTGTGGCCGGAGAGCCGCGCGGCCTGGACGACGGCGGCGACGGCCCCGTCGTGGGCGCGGGACATGTCGGCGGCGAGCAGTTCGAAGTCGTCGGCGTCGACGGGAGGCTGCCGGCGGGACGTACGGGCGGGCGGGGTCTCGCCGCGCCGCAGACCCTCGACGACCGTGTGCAGGTCGGCCTCGGCGCGGGCGCTGGCGCGGCGCAGGGCTCCTGTGCGCTCGCCCACGGACAGGGCGGCGCGGTCGGCCGCGACGGCGGCGATCAGGATGCCCGCCATGGCGACGGCCACGGCTCCGGCGAGGACCGCCCACAGGGCGGGTCCGGGCCGGGCGCCCGTGGAGCGGACGGTGAACAGGACGGCCGCGCACGCGCTGAGGGCCACCGCCGTGGGCGGCAGGACCGCGAGGCGCAGCAGCTGGGGCCGCAGGTGCGTCTCGGGCGGTGAGGGTGTGGCGCGGGCGACGGGTCGTCCGTGTCGCCCGCCCTCACGGCGGTCTGCGCGTGCGGCCGGTGCGCGAAGGTGAGACATCGGCGTCCTCGTACTGGATGCGTCGGGGCACAGGGCTCCCGCGGGTCTGCGCGACTCGGGCATGCGCCATCGCGATGCCGGTCGCCCAGAGCCGAAGAATTCGTCCCTGCGTCGCCCGACGGCAACTGACAGTAGTCGTCAACGCATCAGCTGCGATGGGCTGTTGACAAACTCTCCCGGTCAGCGTCCCGCTCTGGTATGAGGTCTCGTACAGCTGACCGATAACCCTTTTGGACACACGTTCGCGCCGAGTTCGGATCCGATCGGAGCTGGTCAGAAGCGGTCGCAAACAAAAGGCGAGGGCCGAGGAGCATCGTGCTCCTCGGCCCTCGCCTTCGACGTGATCGTCAGCCCGCCGGCACCGCTTCCGGGTCCCCCGTGCCCTCCGCCGCACTGTCGGCGGTGTCACCCGGTGTGTCGGCGGCCGCCTCCTCGACGACCGGCCAGCCGCCCTCGGGCGTACGGGCGACCCCGCGCCACCACGGCTCGGAGGGGACGCTCTCGCCGGTGGGCTCGAAGGGCTCGCCGGGGCGCGGCAGCGCGACCGTCGCGCCGACCGCGCGGGCGGCGGCCACGGTGCCCTCGCCCGGGTCGGCCCAGGTGTGGTTCGCCAGGTTGAACGTGGCCCAGTGGATCGGCATCATCACGCCGGAGGGCTGCCCGCCCTGGAGGTCGAGGTGGGAGCGCATGCCCTCCTCGGGCGTCATGTGGATGTCCGGCCAGTACTCGCTGTACGCGCCGATCTGGATCATCGTGGCGTCGAACGGACCGTGGGCCGCGCCGATGTCCTTGAAGCCCTGGAAATAGCCCGTGTCACCACTGTGGTAGATCCGGTGCGCGTCGCCCTCGACGACCCAGGAGGCCCAGAGGGTCTGCTGGATGTTGCGCAGGCCACGGCCGCAGAAGTGCCGGGCCGGTGTCGCCGTCAGGGTGATCCCGCCGACCTTGGTCGACTCGTTCCAGTCCAGCTCGCGCAGCCGGTCCGCGGAGACGCCCCAGCGCTCCAGGTGGGCGCCGACACCGAGCGGGACGGCGAACACCGTGTCCGTACCGGCCAGCGCCTTGATCGTGGGCATGTCGAGATGGTCGTAGTGGTCGTGGGAGATCACCACGACGTCGACCGGGCCGAGCGCGGCCAGCGGCAGGGGCACCGGGTGCAGCCGCTTGGGTCCGGCGAAGGCGAAGGGGGAACAGCGCTCGCCCCAGACGGGGTCGAAGAGCACGCGGTGCCCGTCGATCTCGGCGAGGACGCTGGAATGCCCCATCCAGGTGATCCGCAGGCCGGTCGCGGCGGGCCTGGCCAGGTCGGCGACCGTCGTGGGGTGCACGGGGACGGTCCCGGCCGGGGAGCGATGGAGGCGCTCCTCCTTGCGGAAGTAGACCTTCGCGAACTCCAGCATCGAGCCGTCGGGGCGGGTGCGGGCGCTCTCCGGGTTCTGGAAGACACCGTCCGCGAAGTTCGGTGAGTTGCGCATGCGCTCCATGCGCGCGCCGCCCGGGTCCGCGCCGAAGGCGGCGGGCCGCAGCGAGCGGAGCCCGGAGCTCAGGGTACGGAAACCGGTCACGGGTACCTCCAGAAGGAGTCGGTCAGGCTTTCATTATGGTCGTCGCCTCTGACGGCGCCGCGTCGCCCCGGTCACGACGCGATGTCCGTCCGTCCGGGCCTGTGCTGCTCAACCCCGACACGGACCCGCTTCTTCCGCCCGAGGGGAACGTGCTCGCCGCCGCCGCACTCCGGCGGACGGCGGCGCCCGCCCTGCCCGATGCCCGGCCGCCGGGCACCCGGGCGCGTTGACAGGACGACGCACCGGTTTCGATACTGAACGATGATTCAGTACTGATCCGGGATGTCATCCGAGATCTCAAGGGGGAAACCCCCGTTCACCCACGTACCACCCTGCCGGCCGTCCCCGAGGAGATCCGATGACCACCCCCCTCATGTCGCTCACCTGGACGGACCACGTCACCGGCCGCCAGGGCTACCTCGTCGTCGACCGGCTCGTCCGTGGCGTGGCGAGCGGGGGCCTGCGGATGCGGCCCGGCTGCACGCTGGACGAGGTCACCGGGCTGGCCCGGGGGATGACCATGAAGGAGGCGCTGCACTACGACCCGGACGGCCGGTACGTCCCGCTGGGCGGCGCCAAGGGCGGCATCGACTGCGACCCCCAGGACCCGGGGGCGTACGACCTGCTGGTGCGCTACCTGCGGGCGATGCGTCCGTACATCGAGTCCTTCTGGACGACCGGCGAGGATCTCGGCCTCTCCCAGGACCTGGTCGACCGGGCCGCCACGGAGGCCGGGCTCGTCTCGTCCATCCAGGCGGTCTACCCGCTCCTCGACGACGAGACGGCGGCCCGGCGACGGCTCGCGGACGCCTTCGCGGTCGAGGTCGACGGCATCGGCCTCGACGAACTGGCCGGCGGCTGCGGCGTCGCCGAGTCGGTGCTCGCCGCGCTGGACCGGGCGGGGGTCCCGTACGCGGGGACGCGGGTCGCGGTCCAGGGGCTCGGCACGATGGGCGGAGCCACGGCACGGTTCCTCGTGCGCGCCGGTCTGAAGGTGGTGGCCGTCGCCGACGTCAAGGGGACCCTCGCGAACCCGGACGGCCTCGACGTCGAGGCGCTGCTCGCGGCCCGGGACGCGTACGGGACCGTCGACCGCGCCGCACTGCGCCCCGGCGACCGTGAACTGCCGGGCGACGCCTGGCTGTCCGCCGACGCGGAGGTGCTGGTGCCCGCCGCGGTCTCGTACGCCGTCGACACGCTGAACCAGGGCGGAATCAGGGCGCGTTGGGTGGTCGAGGCGGCCAACATGCCGGTTCTGGCGGACGCGGAGGAGCTGCTGGCCGCCCGTGGGGTCGTCGTCCTGCCGGACGTGGTGGTCAACTCCGGTACGAACGCCTGGTGGTGGTGGACGCTGTTCGGCGACATCGGCGCGGACGCGGACGAGGCGTTCGCCCACATCCGCCGCTCCATGCGTGCGCTGATCGACCAGACGCTCGCCCGCGCGGAGGCCGACGGGACGACACCGCGGGCCGCCGCCCACGCCATCGTCACCGACCGGCTGCCGGTCATCGCGGAGCGGTTCGGCTGGTACGGATGACGCGAACTCGTGTCCGACCGCGGGGGGCCGCGCTGTGTAGGGTTGCCGCGTGGCGAGAGTGCGGTTGAGCGTGGCGGAGCGGCGCGAGGAATTGTTGCGGGCCGCCGTCGAACAGATCGAGGCACGGGGCGTGGCGGCGGTACGGATCGCCGACGTGGCCTCGTCCCTCGGCGTCAGCAACGCGCTCGTCCTGTACCACTTCTCCACCAAGGAGAAGCTGGTCGCGGCGGCGTTCACCTACGCGGCCGAGGACGACCTCGCCCACCTGCGCAAACTGCTCGGCCGCCGCACGACCGCGCTGCGCCGGCTGCGGACCGCCGTCCGCTGGTACGCCCCCACCGGCCAGGCCAAGGGGTGGCGCCTGTGGATCGAGGGCTGGGCGGCCGCGCTGCGCGAGCCGGCCCTGCTGGAGGTCACCCGCGATCTCGACCGCCAGTGGAAGGCGGCCCTCACCGAAGTGATCGCCGAGGGCGTCGCCGCGGGTGAGTTCCACTGTCCCGACCCGGTCGGCGCGGCCCTGCGCCTCACCGCCCTCCTCGACGGCCTGGCCGTCCAGATGACCGCCTACGGCGGCACGGTCTCCCGAGCCCGGACCCAGCAATGGGCGGACGAGGCCCTGGCCCGCGAACTGGGGCTGGAGAGGGCCGAGTTGGTGGCGGGGGTGCGGTAGGGACGCGGACGCGGCTCGCCGCGGACAAGTCGGCCCCGGGCCCGACGGGCCCGGGGCGCGGTGAACGGGGAGGTTCCCGGTCAGGCGACCGACTCGATGCGTGACTTGATGTCGCCCGGGGACAGCGCGCCCTTGGCGGCCACATGGTCGCCGGAGGACTCGCCGCGCAGGCGTCGGCCGATCCACGGGACCAGGTACTCGCGGGCCCAGTGGATGTTGTCCCGTCGCACCTCGAAGGTGCCGCGCGGCGGCAGCGGCGGCCAGGGCTGGTCCGGGTCGGCCGGCACCTCCAGGCCGAGCACCTGTCCGGCGCGCAGCGCCACCCGGGTGTGGCCCTCGGGCGAGAGGTGGAGCCGGTCGCCGTCCCAGGCGCGGCGGTCCTGGATCGTCCTGAGGGACCACAGGTCGAGGACCGGACATCCGTAGCGGTCCGCGATGGCCCGCACATGGCCGTTGTACGTGGCGATCTTGCCGCGCAGATGCTTGAGCACGGGAACGCCACGGGTGTCGAAGCCGGTGGTCACCATGACCTTGCCGACGGCCGAGGTGAGGTCGGCGACGGCTCGCTCGAAGCGCTCCGCGACCTCGTCGGGGTCGGTGCCGGGCCGGATGATGTCGTTGCCGCCCGCGGAGAAGGAGACCAGGTCCGGGCCGAGTTCCTTGGCGCGGACGAGCTGGGTCTCGACGATCTGGTCGAGCAGTCTCCCGCGCACGGCGAGGTTGGTGTAGTTGAAGTCGCCCTCGGGTCGCCGGTCCGCGAGCAGAACCGCGAAGCGGTCCGCCCAACCGACGAAGGCCCCGTCCGGCCCCAGGTCGCCGACGCCCTCGGTGAAGCTGTCCCCCACCGCCACGTACGACCCGATCACTGATCTGTCGTCACTCTTCGAATCGTCTGCCACGTCGGCCCATGATTCACCTTCGGATGTGAGCTACGCGACCGTAGGGAAGGGTTGACGGCCGGTGAGATAAGCCACTCGTCAAGTGTTGGTCAACCGTGGAATAAGGCTCTCGTCAGGGCTGTTGGGGCAGCCGCTGCGAAGAGCGACCCGGGCAGGCGTCGGACGGCACCGAAGGCCGGACCCCGGGGATCGTGGGGTCCGGCCTTCGGAGGCGGGCCTGCCGTCAGGAGCAGGTCGGGCGAGGGGGTGTCAGCCGACGGCGACACCGTGCGAGCGCAGGTACGCGACCGGGTCGATGTCCGAGCCGTAGTCGGGCGTGGTCCGGATCTCGAAGTGCAGGTGCGGTCCGGTGACGTTGCCGGTCGCTCCGGAGACGCCGATCTGCTGGCCCTCGGTCACGGTCTGGCCCGCCGAGACGGACAGGGCCGACATGTGGGCGTACTGCGAGTACCGGCCGTCGGCGTGCTGGATGACGACCTGGTTGCCGTAGGCGCCGCCCCAGCCGGCGGAGACGACGGTGCCGGCGGCGATGGACTTGATGGTGGTGCCGGTCGGGACGACGAAGTCCGTGCCCGTGTGGTAGCCGCTGGACCACATGCTGCCCGCCACCTTGTAGTTGGTGCCGATGACGGCGCCGTCCACGGGGAGGGTGTAGCCCGAACTGTTGCTGGTGGCGGCCGTCTTGGTGGCCGTGCTCGCCGTGTCGGCCTTCTCCGCCGCGGGCTTGGCGGCGGAGGGCTTGGCGGCCGAGGGCTTGGCGGCCGAGGGCTTCGCCGGGGCGGAGGCCTGCGGAGTGGCGGCCCGCGCGCCGAGGGACAGCTTCAGACCCGGGTGGATCAGGGACGGGTCGCTGCCGATGGCGGAGCGGTTGTCCGAGTAGATCTTCTTCCAGCCGCCGCTGACGTGCTGGTCGTCGGCGATCTTGGCGAGGTAGTCGCCGGCCTTCACCGCGTACGTCTTCGACGTGCCGGCCTTCGCGGCGGCCGGGGCGACGGTGGCGGACTTCTGGGTGTGCTGCGTGACGGCGGCGGCCGGGGTCGCGGCGTGGGCGCCGGTGGCTCCCAACAGCGGCAGCGCGAGTGCGGCGCCACCGGTTCCGGCCACGGCGATCGAGCGGGTGAGACGCAGGGACTTGGGACGGCGGTGCTTACCCTTCGCGGGCATGGCGAATTCCTCTCCGGCGCCTGCGAGGTGAGCTGTCGGGTGCGGGCTGGAGATGCCCGGCCACGCGGCTGCATGGCTGTACCCCTAGCCTGTTCCGGAGACCGGACCAGGCGCGGAACCTGTGGGTCCCCCGCTCCTGCCGTGGACGGGTGAGTGTGCGGATTCCGGGCGGCGGCAGGATTGGGCGTCCGTCCGGATTGAGGCAGAACGTAAGCGAGATGCGAGCACGTCGACAACCATGTGCGGATTCTGTGCGCTCGCCTTTCTTGATCCATGGAGAATTCGCCGTCACACTCCGTGGAAAGACGATCTTTCCCGGCTTTGAATTCGCCCATAATCAACGGTGCGTTGAGAAAAGCCGACGGCAACACATCGTCACGAATATGACCCTGCTCACGCGACCCGGCTCACGCCGCCTTATTCCAGGGCCAGTTGGAATGAAGGCACTATTTCGGACAGAACAGTCAGATGCGACGCAGGCGGATAACCGTCGCATCGAGATCGCCCCGCAGTCCGGTGTGCAGTCCGTGATGCAGCAGCACCGCGCCGCGGTGCACTTCGCCCGTTTCGACCCATTCGTAGATGCCCGCCGGGTCGAGCCCGCGCAGCCTGAGCGGGGCGGGGCGCACTCCGTGATGCTGCGCCTGCAGCCACGCGAGGACCACGGCCTCGTCGCCGAGCACGTACTGCACGGCGCTCAGCCCGCCCTCCGGGGGCCGCAGCCGGTAGAGGTCACCCTGCTGCACGACCGGCCGGATCTCCTTGTAGAGCTCGACCCAGCCCCGCGCCTCGGCCAGCTCCTCCGCGCTCCACCGGCTGAGGTCGCCGCCGACGCCGAGGACCCCGGCCATGGAGCTCACGAAGCGGAAGCGCAGCGAGCTGACCCGGCCGTTGAGCAGGTCGTTCGGGCTGTCCGTGACCCAGGCGGCCATGATCCGGGCCGGATGGACCTGGCTGAAGCCGTGCTGGATGGCGAGCCGGTCGAGCGGGTCGGTGTTGTCGGAGGTCCACACCTGGTCGGTACGGGCCATGACACCGAGGTCGATCCGCCCGCCGCCGCCGGAGCACGACTCGAAGGCGACGCCGGGGTGCGCCGCGCGCAGCCGGTCGAGGAGGGAGTAGAAGGCCTCGACGTGGGCCACCCAGAGCTTCTGCGGATAGCGCTCGCCGGGCCAGCCGGCGTCCGTGAAGGAGCGGTTGAAGTCCCATTTCACGTAGTCGATCGGCGCGCCGGAGAGCAGGGTGTCGAGCCGCTCCCAGAGATACTCCTGAACGTCCGGCCGGGCGAGGTTCAGTATGAGCTGATTGCGGAATTCCGTCCTGGTTCGTCCTTGTTGGTACTGCACCCAGTCGGGATGCGCGCGGTAGAGGTCGCTGTCGGGGTTGACCATCTCGGGCTCGACCCAGATGCCGAACTGCATGCCGAGGGCGTGCACCTCGTCGGCGAGCGGCTTGAGTCCGGCGGGGAAGCGGTCCGGGTTGGGTGTCCAGTCCCCGAGCCCGGCGTGGTCGTGGGTGCGGGCCCCGAACCAGCCGTCGTCGACCACGAACAGCTCGACGCCCATCGCGGCCGCGCGTCGCGCCAGGGCCCGCTGCTGCTCCTCCGAGATGTCGAAGGTGGTGGCCTCCCAGGAGTTGAAGAGCACCGGCCGGTCCCGCTCCGCGTCCGGGATGACGTACGTCCGCTGGTACGCGTGCCAGGCCCGGCTCGCGCCGCCGAACCCGGCGTCGCTCCACAGCCCGGCGAAGACGGGTGTCGCGAAGGTCTCCCCCGGTCCGAGGCGCAGCAGTCCGGAGTCGTCGTGTCCCGCGCCGCCGGTGATCTGCACGCGCGCGTCGGGCAGTTGGGCGACGGAGATCCGCCAGGAGCCGGACCAGCCGAGCGCGCATCCGTACACCTCGCCGCTCTCCTCGCTCGCCTCGACGTCGAGGGCGACCCAGGGCAGGTGCTGGTGTCCGGTGTGCCCGCGGCGGCTGCCGACGACCTTCTCGCCGTAGGTGAGGGGCGAGCGCACCAGCCGGGACTCGGCGGCCCACCGGCCGTGCAGCTGGGACAGCCGCCAGCCGTCCCGCTCGGGAAGCGTCCAGGTCGCGGAGTCCGCGCGCAGCAGCTCCAGGCTCTCGCTCCCGTCGTTGGCGAGCGTGACATGGCGTTCGACGACGTCGCCGCGCAGCCGGTAGTGCAGGGTGATGCGGAGCCCGGCGTCGGAGAAGCGCAGCCGCAGCTCGTCCCGCTCGGTCGTCGCGTCCTCGAAGCGCCATTCCGTGCCGCGCCGCTCGTCGGTCCGCACGGACAGGGCGGGGCGGACGAAGCGGGGGCCGCCCTCGACGGGGTACTCCTCGCGTCCGTCGAGCGGGGAGTCGAAGGGCCGGTACGGCGGCGCCGGCCGGGCGGCGAGGGCCTCGGCGTCGGCGAGCGTGATCCGCGGGCCCCAGTGCAGGTGGAGCAGCTCGTCGCGTTCCGTGAGGTGCAGCGCGTAGCCGCTGGTCGTTCCGGTGAGGAGCCAGGTCCGGCCGTCGGCGCCGATCTCAATCATCAATCCCCCACAGATGCGAACACGTGCGATCAGGGATCAACATCATCAGGGCAGTCGTGGGCGCGAGGCAACGCCTGTGGACAACTCATTGCCCCAGGAACCCATGTCGTATCGTCGGATGCGCGACCGAAGACACCAGCCGCCGGGCGCCGACCGGGCCCCGTCCGGCGGCCCCCGCGGCCGAAGATGAGGAGCCCCCGTGACGCAGCAGGTCCCGTCGACCGAGCCCGAGCTCGGCGGAGTTCGCAACTTCCGCGACGTGGGCGGCCTGCCCACCACGGACGGCAGGCGCGTGCGCCCGGGACAGCTGTTCCGCAGCGGCCACCTCGCGCACGCCACCGAGGAGGACGCCGCGTTCCTCTCCTCCCTGGGCCTGCACACGATCTTCGACTTCCGCAACGCCGCGGACCAGAAGCTGGAGGGCCCGGACGTCGAGCTGCCGGGCGTGCGGAACGTGAACCTGCCGCTGACCGACCCGGCGGACGGCAGCGAGTTCTGGAAGATGGTCCGTGACGGCGATCTGGACCAGCTGCGCGCCATCCTCGGCGACGGCAAGGCGGCGGCCCGCATGATCGGCTCCTACCGCGCGATCATCACGGAGCGCACGGCGGAGCACTCCCGGGTGCTGCGCTCGATGGCGGAGGACGGCGTGCCCGCGCTGATGCACTGCGCGGCCGGAAAGGACCGGGCGGGGCTGTCCATCGCGATCACCCTGCTCGCCCTCGGCGTCGAGCGGGACGCGATCGTCGCCGACTACCTGGAGTCGAACGCCGCGCACCGGCGCTACAAGGTGCACCGCACCAGCTCGGCCGCCTCCGCGTACTCCCCCGAGGTCATGGAGCTGCTCAGCCCGCTCTTCGACGCGCGTGCGGAGTATCTGACGGCGGCTTTCGAGACGATCGAGGAGACCTGGGGCGGGGTCGACGCCTACCTGGAGAAGGGGCTGGGGCTGACCCCGGAGCTGCGCGACCGCCTGCGCGAGCGCCTGCTGGACTGAGCCACGTGCCCGCGCCGCCGGCCGCGGACTACTGGTTCTGCGCACCCAGCGTGAAGAGCAGGTAGACGAAGGCCGCGAAGAGATGGCCGACGGCCACGTAGATGATCAGCCGGACCCACAGGGCGCGCGGGAACTTCTCCTCCATGGACGGCTTGCGCGGTTCGGTGGGTTCGGTCATGACGTCTCTCCCGGGTTCGGGTGGCCGGTCGCCGGGCCGAGGCACAGCGCGGCGGTCGGACTCTGCAGCAGGGTGTGGACGAAGAGGAGCTCGGCTCCGGCGCGCTCGGCGGCGGCGATGCGATGCGGGGTCAGCGAGTCGAAGTGCGCGCTGTCCCCGGGTTCGAGGACGTGCGCGGTGTCCCCGAGACGCAGCCGGAGCCGCCCTTCGAGGACGTACAGCCACTCCTCGCCGGGATGGACCCGCACGATGTCGCCCTGCGAGCCGTACGGGACGTGCACGCGCAGCGCCTGCATACCGCGCCCGGAGGAGCCTGCCTGCCGGTAGATCCAGCCGCCGGCGGGCGTCGGGTCCATGTCGGCGGCGCGCACGACGGCGTCGCGGTCGGCGACCGTCTCGCCGAGCAGTTCGGAGACCGTCGTACCGTAGACACGGGCCACGGCGAGCAGCATCGGCAGGGAAGGCTGGCGCTGACCGGTCTCCAGTCGGGAGAGGTGCGCCGGGGAGAGTCCGGCGGCGCGGGCGGCGGCCTCCAGTGTGAGGGAGGCGCGGCGGCGCAGCGCACGGAGCTGGGGCGCCACGGCGTGCAGCTCGGCGGACGCTTCGTCGGACGGTTCGTCGGCCGTCCCCGGATCGACAGGACTCATAGGTCCATTGAGCCCGAGGATTGCCTCTGGGGCAATTTTCTTGCCCCAGAGGCAAAAAGGCTCAGCGGTTCGCGACCGCCTGTTTCACCAGGGTCTTCCCGAAGTCCCACATCAGCCCGCCGCCACTGTGCGCGTCGTCCATCACCGCGGTGAAGGCCTCCACGAACCGGTCGACGTCGCCCTCGTCGATGACGAGCGGCGGGATCAGCTTGATCACTTCGAGGTGGTCGCCGGAGACCTGGGTGAGGATGCGGTGCCGCTGAAGCAGCGGGACGACCACCATCTGCGCGAACAGGCCCTTGCGCGCGGCCTGGAGCATGGTCCAGCGGCTGCGCAGTTTGATCGACTTGGGGCGCCCGAACTCGATGCCGATCATCAGACCCCGGCCGCGTACGTCGCTGAGCAGCTCGTAGCGTTCGATCAGCGCGGTCAGCCGGGACTTGAGCTGCTCGCCGGTGGCCCGGGCGTTGGCGACGATCTGCTCGTTCTCCATGACGGAGAGCACCGCGAGCCCCGCCGCCATGGCCTGCGCGTTGGAGCCGAAGCTCGCCGAGTGGACGAGGACCCGGTCCATCGAGGAGTAGACCTTCTTGAAGATCCAGTCCTTGCCGAGGGTCGCGCCGACCGGTACGTAGCCGCCGGAGAGTGCCTTGGCGACGCACACCAGGTCCGGTTCGACGCCCTCCTCGTGCTGGTAGGCGTAGAAGTCCCCGGTCCGCCCGAGGCCCGTCTGCACCTCGTCGGCGATGAGCAGGGCCTTGTGCCGGTGCAGCAGTTCCTGGGCCGCGCGCAGGTATCCGGGCGGGGCTTCGAGGACGCCCTTGCCCTGGATCGGCTCGACGATCAGCGCGGCGACGTCACCCTTCTTCAGCTCCCGTGCCAGGGCGTCGAGATCGCCCAGCGGGACGGCGGTGTCGGGCAGCAGCGGGGCGAAGCCGTCGCGGAAGCCGTCCTCGCCGTTCACGGACAGGGAGCCGGTGGTCAGACCGTGGAAGGCGTGCGAGCAGTACAGGATCCGCGGCCTGCCGGTGGCGAACCGGGCGAACTTCAGCGCCGTCTCGACCGCCTCCGTGCCGCTGTTGCCGAAGAACACCCGGTCCAGGTGCGGGCTGTGGGCCAGCAGCCGCTCCGCGAGCAGTCCCGGCAGGGGCTGGCAGTCGAAGCGGGTGAGGTCGGCGAGCGAGGCGTCGAGGACGTCGTGCAGCGCCTGCCGGACGACGGGGTGGTGACGGCCGAGGCCCATCACGCCGAACCCGGCGAGCATGTCCAGGTAGTCGTTGCCGTCCGCGTCCCAGAAGTGGGCGCCCTCGGCCCGCTCGTAGACCTTGTCGAAGCCGATGGTGTGCAGCATGCGCGGGAGCTGGTGGTTCAGGTACTTCGTGTGCAGCTCGTAGCGCTCGGCTCCGCGTTCGGCGAGGAGCGCGCCGAGGTCGAACTCCCCCTTCTCCGCTGGGTCGGTCATTCCTTCTTCTCCTTGGACGACTGGTTCCGGGCCGGTGCGTCGGCGGCCTTCGACTTCTCCTGCGCGGCCCGGGCCCGTTCGTCCCTGACGGCCAGGCCGGCGCTGATGCGCCCGGCGATCTCCACGGGGGTGAGCCCGATGTCGGCCAGCACCTCGGACCGCTTGGCGTGGGCGAGGAACTGGTCCGGAATGCCGAACCGCCGTACGGGCACGTCGACGTCGGCGTCCCCGAGGGCCAGGGCGACGGCGGCACCGACGCCCGACGCCCGGCTGTTGTCCTCGACGACGGCGACCAAGGCGTGTTCGGCCGCCAGCCCGGGCAGCGCCGGGTCGACGGGTTTGACCCACCGCGGGTCGACGACGGTGCAGCCGACGCCGCGGGCCTCCAGCAGCTCCGCGGTCTGCAGGCAGACCGGCGCCATCACGCCCACGGCGACGAGCAGTACCTCGGGGCGCTCACCCCGGTGCAGCACGTCGAGTCCGCCCACGTGGTCCACGGCGGGGACCGCGGGCCCGACCGACTCCTTCGGGAAGCGGACCAGGGTCGGCGCGTCGTCGACGGCGACCGCCTCCCGCAGCTGCGCCCGCAGCTGGTCGGCGTCGCGCGGCGCGGCGATCCGCAGGCCGGGCACGACCTGGAGGATCGACATGTCCCACATGCCGTTGTGCGAGGCGCCGTCGACGCCGGTGACGCCGGCCCGGTCGAGGACGAAGGTCACCCCGCAGCGGTGCAGGGCGACATCCATGAGGAGTTGGTCGAACGCCCGGTTGAGGAAGGTCGCGTACACGGCGACGACGGGGTGGAGCCCGCCGGTCGCGAGTCCGGCCGCGGAGACGGTGGCGTGTTGCTCGGCGATGCCGACGTCCCACACCCGGTCGGGGAACCGCTCGGCGAACTTCCCGAGCCCGACCGGATGCAGCATGGCCGCGGTGATCGCCACGACGTCCGCGCGCTCCTCACCGATCCTCGCGATCTCCTCACCGAACACCGAGGTCCAGGAAGGGCCGTTGGACGGCGCGAGGGGCTCGCAGGTGAGCGGGTCCATCACGCCGACGGTGTGGAAGTGGTCCTCCTCGTGGGCGAGCGCGGGCCCGTAGCCGCGGCCCTTCTCCGTCAGGCAGTGGACGAGGACGGGCCCGTGGAAGCGTTTCGCCCGGCGCAGCGCGGACTCCACGGCGCCGAGGTCGTGGCCGTCGATCGGGCCGACGTACTTGAGCCCGAGGTCCTCGAACATGCCCTGCGGCGCGAAGGCGTCCTTGAAGCCCTTCTTCGCGCCGTGCAGCGACTCGTAGACGGTGTTGCCGATCAGGGGCGTGCGCAGCAGGACCTTCTTGCCCCAGGCGAGTACCTGCTCGTAGCTGTCGGTCGTCCGCAGGGTCGCGAGGTGGTTCGCGAGACCGCCGATGGTCGGCGCGTACGAGCGTTCGTTGTCGTTGACGACGATGATCAGCGGCCGGTCCTTGGCGGCGGCGATGTTGTTCAGCGCCTCCCAGGCCATGCCGCCCGTCAGGGCGCCGTCGCCGATCACCGCGACGACGTGTCCCTTCTCCCCCTGCACCTGGCGGGCCTTGGCGAGCCCGTCGGCCCAGCCGAGCGCCGTGGAGGCGTGGCTGTTCTCGATGACGTCGTGCTCGGACTCCTCGCGCGAGGGGTAGCCGGAGAGGCCGCCCTTGCCGCGCAGCTTCGAGAAGTCCTGACGCCCCGTCAGCAGCTTGTGCACGTAGCTCTGGTGGCCGGTGTCCCACAGGATGCGGTCGACGGGCGACTCGAAGACCCGGTGGAGGGCGATGGACAGCTCCACCACCCCCAGGTTGGGTCCGAGGTGTCCGCCGGTCCTGGCGACCGCGTGCACCAGGAACTCCCTTATCTCCTCGGCTAGTTCGCCGAGTTCCTTCTCGGACAGCGCCTTCAGGTCGCGTGGTCCCCGGATGTTCTCCAGCATCGTCACGTCGGGCCCCCTCTCGGTCCGTGCTGATCAGCTCACGGTGACGGCCGGTTCGCCGGAGGCGACGCCGTCGTTCTCCATCTGCTCGGCGAGCTTCATCGCCTCGTCGATGAGGGTCTCCACGATCTTCGACTCGGGGACGGTCCTGATGACCTCGCCCTTGACGAAGATCTGCCCCTTGCCGTTGCCGGAGGCGACCCCCAGATCCGCCTCCCGCGCCTCGCCGGGGCCGTTGACGACGCAGCCCATGACCGCGACGCGCAACGGGACCTCCATCCCCTCCAGGCCGGCACTGACCTCGTCGGCCAGCTTGTAGACGTCGACCTGGGCGCGTCCGCACGACGGGCACGAGACGATCTCCAGGCGCCGCTGCCGCAGCCCGAGCGACTCCAGGATCTGGATGCCGACCTTGCACTCCTCGGCGGGCGGCGCGCTCAGGGAGACCCGGATGGTGTCCCCGATGCCCTCGGCGAGCAGCGCCCCGAACGCCACGGCGGACTTGATGGTGCCCTGGAACGCCGGGCCCGCCTCGGTCACACCGAGGTGCAGCGGGTAGTCGCACTGGGCGGCCAGCTGCCGGTAGGCGTTGACCATGATCACCGGGTCGTTGTGCTTGACCGAGATCTTGATGTCACGGAACCCGTGCTCCTCGAAGAGCGACGCCTCCCACAGCGCCGACTCGACGAGCGCCTCGGGCGTCGCCCTGCCGTACTTCTCGAGCAGCCGCCGGTCGAGCGATCCGGCGTTGACGCCGATCCGGATCGGGATGCCGGCGTCGCCCGCGGCCTTCGCGATCTCCCGCACCTTGTCGTCGAACTGCTTGATGTTGCCCGGATTGACGCGCACCGCGGCGCAGCCGGCCTCGATGGCCGCGAACACGTACTTCGGCTGGAAGTGGATGTCCGCGATCACCGGGATCTGCGACTTCCGGGCGATGGTCGCGAGGGCGTCCGCGTCGTCCTGCGTGGGGCAGGCGACGCGGACGATCTGGCAGCCGGACGCGGTCAGTTCCGCGATCTGCTGCAGGGTGGCACCGATGTCCGACGTACGGGTCGTCGTCATCGACTGCACCGACACAGGCGCACCGCCCCCGACCGCCACCGGTCCGACCTGGATCTGCCGCGAGACACGGCGCTCCGCGATCGGCCGGACCGGCACCTCGGGGAGGCCCAAGGAAACGGCGGTCATGACGTCACACGCGGCTTTCCGAGAAGGTCTCGCGGGAGGCGCGGATGGACTCCTTGAGGGAGCCCAGCGTGGCGAGGACGGCCGTCGGCTCGTAGCCGCAGTGCGCCATGCAGTTGGCACACCGGTCGTCCTTGCCGCGGCCGTAGGAGTCCCAGTCGGTCTCCTCCAGGAGCTGCCGGTACGTCTGCACGTACCCGTCGCTCATCAGATAGCAGGGTTTCTGCCAGCCGAAGAGCGAGTAGCTGGGGATCGCCCAGGCCGTGCACGGGAAGTCGACCTTGCCCTCCAGGAAGTCCAGGAAGAGCGGGCTGTGATTGAGCCGCCAGCGGCGCCGGTTGCCGCCCGCGAAGGCCTTCTTGAACAGTTCCCGGGTCTGCTGGACGCCGAGGAAGTGCTCCTGGTCGGGAGCCTTCTCGTAGGCGTAGGCGGGCGAGAGCATCATCTCGTCGACCTTCAGGTCGTCGTTGAGGAAGTTGAGGACCTCGATGATGGTCTGCGGGGTGTCGGTGTTGAAGAAGGTCGAGTTGGTGGTGACGCGGAAGCCGCGCCGCTTGGCCTCCTTGATGGCCTCGACCGCCTCGTCGAAGACACCTTCCTTGGCGACGGACTCGTCGTGCCGCTCACGCAGCCCGTCGATGTGCACGGCCCACGCGAAGTACGGCGAGGGCTTGAACTTGTCCATCTTCTTGCGCAGCAGCATCGCGTTGGTGCACAGGAAGACGAACTTCTTCTTGGCCACCAACTGCCGCACGATCTCGTCGATCTGAGGGTGCATCAGCGGCTCGCCGCCGGCGATGGACACCATCGGCGCGCCGGACTCCAGCACCGCGCCCACGGCCTGCGCCACGGGCATGCGCTGCTTGAGCACACCCGCCGGGTGCTGGATCTTCCCGCAGCCCTCGCACGCGAGGTTGCACGCGAAGAGGGGTTCCAACTCGACGATCAGCGCGAACTTGTCCCGCTTCTTGAGCTTCTGTTCAAACAGGTATGCAGCGACCTTCATGGACTGCCGAAGCGGCATGGCCATCTGGCTCACCTCCGAGGGAGCAACAAAGAACGGTGCCATTCAAAGAAAGCGGGAAGCACGGCACGAAGAACACGGAAAGCTGATATTCCACCGCGGACCGTGCCGATACGGACGAGTTCATGTTCTGGAGCGTCCACGACCACCCGTACGGCCGCAACCGGGCGGGTGCCCGCGCGGACCGCGGCGAGAAGCGTGGCCGCGGACTCCATGTCCACGGCGATGGCTCCGGTCGCGAGCAGATCCGACCGCTCGTGACCACGGACGACGTGATCGGAGCCGGTGAGCGGCCCCCTGTGCACGGTGCGGCCGGGCAGGGCCCGCACCAGTTCCTTCACGAGGAGATCGGCCCCCACACACGGCGTGGTGCCGTCCGGGGCCCGGGTCTCCTCGGCGACGACCAGGTCACCGGGGTGCATGCCCGGGGCGAGCCCCGCACAGAACCCGGTGGCCAGCACGGCCGCCGTACGCAGTGCCGGGTCGTCGAGCACCCGGGTGACGGACCGCTCGGCGGCCCTCGGGCCCATCCCCGTACGCAGCACGGTGACGGGTCCGTCGGCGCCGCTCCGGTCGCCGCTGCGCAGCGCGAGGTGCTCGATGCCGAGCGCGCAGGCGATCAGCAGCGGTGCCGGAGCGGGCCGACCGGTCATCAGCCGCCCTCCTTGACGGAGAAGGGCTCCCCGTTGACATAGCGGCCGAGCGCGGTGAGCGGGAAGACCTGCCGGTAGAGGTGGTAGTTGATCGAGAAGTCCCACGGGAAGCCGGTCCCCGTGAAGTACGGCTCGTCCCAGGAGCCGTCGGCCAGCTGCGTCTCGGCGAGCCAGCCGACCCCGCGCTCCACCGTCTTGGACTCGCTCTCCCCCGCGGCCAGCAGGGCGAGCAGCGCCCAGCCGGTCTGGGAGGCGGTGGAGGCGCCGCGCCCGCTCCACCCGCCGACGTCGTCGTAGGAGCGCAGGTCCTCGCCCCAGCCGCCGTCCTCGTTCTGCACGTTCTCCAGCCAGGCCACGGCCCGGCGGATCGCGGGGTGCGATCCGGGCAGCCCCGCCGCCACGAGCGCCGGGACCACCGACCCCGTGCCGTAGACGTAGTTGACGCCCCAGCGCCCGAACCAGGAGCCGTCGGTCTCCTGGTTGGCGAGCAGCCACTCGATGCCCCGGCGGGTCCGGGGGTCGTGGGAGAGTCCCTCGACCGCCAGCATCTCCACGACGTGCGCCGTGACGTCCGCGGAGGGCGGGTCGATCACCTCGCCGAAGTCGCAGAACGGCAGCCGGTTGGGGAACGGGCTGGTGTTGTCGACGTCGAACGCGCCCCAGCCGCCGTCCTTGGACTGCATACCGAGGTTCCAGCGGACCCCGCGTCCGATGGCGTTCTCGACGCGGTCCGGATCGTGGTGCCGGACGCGGCGCAGCGCGAGGACGACCTCCGCGGTGTCGTCGATGTCGGGGTAGTTGTCGTTGTGGAACTCGAACGCCCATCCACCCGGCGGCAGTTGGGGCCGTTTGACGGACCAGTCACCGGGCCTGACGATCTCCTCCCCGAGCATCCAGTCCACGGCCTTGACGAGCTGCGGGTGGTCGGCGGGGACCCCGGCGTCGGCGAGCGCGATGGTCGCCAGGCAGGTGTCCCACACCGGGGACTGGCATGCCTCGATCATCCGGGAGCCGTCCTCGCGCCACACGGCGAACCGGTCGAGCGAGGCAAGTCCCGCGCGCATCACGGGGTGTTCGAGGTCGTAGCCGAGCAGGTGCAGGGCGATGACCGAGTAGACCGCGGGCGGCTGGATGCCGCCCCAACAGCCGTCGTTCTCCTGCCGCTCGATGATCCAGCGTCCCGCCGTGTTCATCGCCGCCCTGCGCAGGGCGCGCGGCGCGACCCTGCGGTATTGGTGCAGGGCCTTGTCGAGACGCTGGAACGCCCCGTCCCAACTGGCCACCCGGGCGAGCGGCTTGGCCGGGTTGGGATGGCGGGGATCGGTGTGCAGTTCGTCGAGCGGGAACGGCGCGGGCCGCACCGGTCGCTTCGCCGACACCACGGTGAGCGGCACGATCGTCTGCCGCGCCCAGCAGCCGAAGTCGTAGATGTTCAGCGGCATCCACTTCGGGAAGTAGATGAGCTCCGGAGGCAGTTCGGGGAGGTCGTCCCACTTCCACCAGCCGAAGAGGGCGAGCCAGATCCGGGTGAAGACCCGGGCCGCGGCGATCCCTCCGCGCTCACGAATCCAGGCGGACGCCTGCGCCATGTGCGGTGCGTCCGGGGCGTCCCCGGCCAGCCGCAGCGCGACGTACGCCTCGATCGTGGTGGAGAGCTCACCCGGGCCGCCGTAGAACGAGGCCCAGGTGCCGTCCTCGCGCTGCTCGCCGCGGATGAACAGGGCGGCGCCACGCGTGGTCGGCTCGTCGCGGATGCCCAGGAACTGGCGGAGCAGGAGGTCCTCGGCGTCCATGGTGACGTTCGTCTCGAGGTCGCCCTTCCACCAGCCCTGGTCGTCCTGCAGCGCGAGCAGGAAGTCCGTGGCACGCGCCATGGCGCGCGTGGCGGCGTCTCGGGTCTCGACCGTCCCGGCCGCCGCGGGAGTGTCGTGCTGGATTTCGCTGGCCGAGGCAGCGCGGGGAGGAAGTGCCCCGGTGCTTCCGTCGGTCGTCGCTGTCATGGCTTCCCCTTCGTGCAGTGGTACGACTCTGCTGTGGGTCCGCCGTCGGCCGGTGCTTCCGTTCCCGATGGTGATCCCGTGCTCGAACGAGGTTCGAAGCCCGGGGGAAACACCGGCCGGCGACTACGCGAGGTGTATTCGACCGATAGTGATCATCTCTTTCGTACGACGACGAAGTCGGCGAGTGCCACGAGCTCGGCCCGCACACGATCGGGCATCGGGACGGCGTCGAGCGCCTCGATGGCGATGGCGTGCTGCCGGCGCGCCTCCTGGGCGGTCCAGTCGCGGCCGCCCGCCTCCTCGATGAGCGCCGCGCGCACGGCGAACTCCTCCTCGGAGAAGTTCTCGAAGTCGCTGGCCTTGGCGTCCTCGGCGAGCAGGTCGCCGAGCCGCTCGGAGGCGGGACCGCCCGCCGCGAGCGCGGCCACGACGGGCAGGGACTTCTTGCGCTGGCGCAGATCGCTCCAGGTCTGCTTCCCGGTGGACTCCGGGTCGCCCCAGATGCCGAGGAGGTCGTCGACGGCCTGGAAGGCCAGGCCGAGGTGGTAGCCGTACCGCTCCAGGGTGTCGGCGGTCAGGTCGTCGGCGCCGCCGAGGACCGCGCCGATGGAGCAGGCGCAGGCGAGCAGGGCGCCGGTCTTGTTGCCCTCCATCTCCAGGCACTCCTCGACGCTGACCCGGTCGCGGTGCTCGTAGGAGATGTCCTGGGCCTGGCCGTCGATGAGGGCGCGGGTGGCGGTGGTCAGGCGCCGGGTGGCGCGGCCGGCCTCGACACTGCCGAGCTCCAGCAGCACCTCGTTGGCCAGTGCGAACAGGGCGTCGCCGACCAGGATCGCCTGGGCGGGGCCGTGCACCTTCCAGACGGTGTCGCGGTGCCGGCGCTGTTCGTCGCCGTCCATCAGGTCGTCGTGCAGCAGCGAGAAGTTGTGCACCAGCTCGACCGCGACCGCGCCGGGGACGCCGACCTCGGGCTCGGCACCCGCGGCCTGCGCGGAGAGCACGGCGAGCGCCGGACGGACCGCCTTGCCGCCGTCACCGTCCGCGGGGTTGCCCTCGGCGTCGATCCAGCCGAAGTGGTAGGCGGCGACAGTGTCCATGGGCGCCGCCAGGCGGTCCACGGCCGCCTTCAGCACCGGTGTGGACAGGGTCCGGCCGCGCTCCAGGAGCGCGGTCACGTCCACCGCGTCGGCAGCCGTTTCGGCCGGGGGCACAGTGGGCACAGTCTCTCCTCTTGTTGCGATACCGGGGGTGCGGGGGCCTGTCGTGCTCTGTTCGAGCGTCATGCCGCCTCCTCGAAGAGTCCGAGGAGATGATCGCGGGACCGTCCCAGCGCGCCCAGCGCGGCATCCGCCGCGCCGACGCCGCTGCGGACCGCACTCTCCATGGTCGCGGGCCACCCTGTGGCGGTCCACGCTCCGGCCAGGTACAGGCCGGGGGCCTTGGTCCGGGCACCGGGGCGCAGCCGCCCGACGCCCGGGTCGGGGGCGAACGTCGCGGTGCGCTCCCGGGTCACGAAGAAGTCCTTCACCTCGGCGCCGCGCGCACCGGGCAGCAGCCGCTCCAGCTCGGGGAGGTACCGCTCCCGCAGCGCCGACACGGGCTCGTCGATCTCGTCCTGCGCCGCCGACTGCGACAGCGCTAGGTACTGGCCCTCGCGCAGCCCGGAGGCCTCCGTGCGGTCGAAGACCCACTGCACCGGGGAGCCGAGCGCTGCGAAGAACGGCGCGGTGAGGACGGTGCGGTCGTAGACGACGTGGACGTTCAGGATCGGCGCGGTGCCGATGTCCAGCAGCCGCTCGGGGGCGTCGAGCGCGCCCTGGGGCAGAAGATCGTGGGCCTCGCGCTGCGGTACGGCGAGCACGACGGCGTCGGCGTCGATGCGCTCGCCGGGAACCTGAACACTCCAACGCCCGTTCTCGTAAGGGGAGACGGAGGTGACGCGTGTACGGATCTCGGTACGTACGCCCGCGGAGTCGAGCGCCTTGCGGGCCAGGGTGTCGTGCAGTTCACCCAGCGGGACGCGCGCCCAGCCGATGTCGGCCGCGCCCGGGTCGGACAGCAGACCCGTCTTGAACACCATCGCGGCGAGGGCGAGCGAGCAGTCGCCGGCCACCGCGTTGAGGGTGGCGACCCCCACGAGGTCCCACAGCGCTTCGATGGCCCGTCGTGACTGACCGTGCCCGGCGAGCCAGTCGCCGAAGTTCTGCGTGTCGAGCGATGGATCGGTGAGATCCAGACCCTTGAGCGCGAGCGCGGCACGGCCGACCTTGGCACGCTCGGCGAGCGAGAGGTGCGGGTAGGTGGCGAGGCTGCGCGCCAGGTGCAGCGGCACCGGCAGCGCGTCGCGGCCGATTCTGCCGAGTCTGCGCCCGGGAGCGGCCTCCGCGTCGAGAACGGGCACGTCGAGACGATCCTGCAGAGGCGCCAGCGAGGCCGCGTCGATGCGGTCGAGGAACCAGCGGTAGGCGGTGCAGCAGCGCAGATAGACGTGCTGGCCGTTGTCCACGGTGAGGTCGCCGCGCTGGAAGGAGAACGCGAGACCGCCGAGCCGCGGCCGGCCTTCGAGCAGGGTGACGCGCACCCCGGCGTCGGCGAGCGCGAGCGCCGCGGTGATCCCGGCGAGTCCGCCGCCGATCACCACGGCGGACCGGGCGGAGTCGTCGGCGGACTCCTTGACCTCGCTCATCGTGCACCCTCCCCTGGGGCCGCGCCGTCGTGATCCGACGACGCACGGCAGGCCGTTGCAGTCAGGGACGCCGTCCGGCTCCGGAGGGTTGCGTGCCGCTTTTCGCCGGTCGTGTCACCTTGGCCCATATTGTCCATCAGACGCGCCTCCGGACGGTGCGTCGAGAGACGTGGCGGGCGTCGAGTCCGGAGAGACCGCGAACGGCGACGAACGCCTTCTCACGTCCGGGGAGCGAGACCCGGCCGCGCAGCACGGCCTCGGGCTCGCGCTCGATGCGGTCGAGCAGCCGCCGGTAGATACCCGCCATCGCGGCGACACAGGCGCCACTGCGCCGGTCGAGCATGGGCAGCAGCCGGTAGCCCTCGGCGAACAGCGCGCGGGCGCGCCGCACCTCGAAGTGCACCAGGCCCGCGAAGTCGGAGCCCGGCGGCGGGGTCGGCCCGTCGAAGCCGGCCGAGCAGCCGAACTTCGCCAGGTCGTCGGCCGGCAGGTACGTACGCCCGCCCTCCGCGTCCTCGCGGACGTCCCGCAGGATGTTCGTGAGCTGGAGCGCGAGCCCCAGCGTGTCGGCGTACTCCGGCGCTCGCTCGGCGCCGCGGGCCCCCGGTTCGGTACCGAAGACACCGAGCGAGAGCCGCCCGATCGCCCCGGCCACGCACCGGCAGTAGACCTTCAGGTCGTCCCACGTCTCGTAGGTCTCGCCGCGTACGTCCATCAGCACGCCGTCGATGAGCTCGTCCAGGCCCCCGAGGGGAACCGGGAAGTACTCGGCGGTGTGCGTGAGGGCGACGGCGACCGGGTCGGTGTCGTCCTCGTCGACGGCGCCCGCGCGGACGCGGGCGAGCAGCGCCTTCGTCTCCTCGAGACGGACCGCCTTCACGTCCGGTGCCAGCGTGCCGTCGCCGATGTCGTCGACCCGCCGGGAGAACGCGTAGAGCGCCGACATCGCACGGCGCTTGGCCGTAGGCAGCAGCCTGATGCCGTACGCGAAATTGCGGGCCTGCTGACCGGTCACTGCCTCGCAGTAGCTGTACGCGGCGAGTACCGGTGCGGACACGTGCTGTTCCGACTCCACGGTCCGGATCACCCCTTTCCTCGCAGAGTCACTCCCACCTCGCGCAGCAACTGGAGCTTGCCGGGCTTGGGCGGGCCTGAAAGTACGTCGTATTCGGCGGCGGCGATCGCACGGATCGCCGCCTTCCCCCCCGCAACGAACCCCGCGAGCAGCAGCTTCAGCCTGCCGTGGACGCTACCCACGAGGGGGGTGCCTTCATTCAGGAGGTTCAAGGCGCGTTCTGCTTCGTATGCAACCAGTGCTCGCACCGATGCGCCTGCTGTGGGGGCGGCGAGATCCGTTTCGAGGACATGAAAGCGCTTCATGTCCTCGGCGGGAAGATAGACACGGTCGCGGCCGAGATCCTCGGCGACGTCCTGGAGGTGCTCGACGATCTGCAGTGCCGTGCACACCGCGTCGGAGTGGCGGACCCGCTCGGGGGTGGACGTCCCGGTCACGGAGAGGACCAGGCGGCCGACGGGGTTCGCGGACAGCTCGCAGTAGGCGAGCAGGTCGTCGTAGGTCTCGTACCGCTTGACAAGCTGGTCCTGACGGTTGGCCGCGAGCAGGCCGAGGAACGGCTCGGGGGTGAGGCCCGCGCGGCGGACGGTGGGCTGCAGACGGAGCAGCAGGGGGTGGCGGGGGGTCGCGTCGAACACGCGGTGAAGATCGGCTTCCAGGGCGTCCAGCAGGACCGGCGTGTCCTCGGCCTCGGCGGTCGACACGCCGAGAAGGCGGGCGTCGGCTCCACCGGGGGCGAGGTCGCCGTCACCGATGTCGTCGACGAGGCGTGCGAAGCCATAGACGGCCATCAGGTCGTCACGCCAGGCCTTGGGCAGGAAGAAGGGCGCCACGGGAAAGTTCTCGTCCGCGGCTTTGTCCAGCGTGCCGCGCCCCGGATCACCGGTGCGGGCCGTATCGGCTTCGGTCACCGCCGGCCGCCCGGCGCGGGGACGGCAGACGCATCGCGGAGCTGGAGAGTCACCGTAGCCATTGCCGTCACATCTCCCGTTCTACACTGCCGACCCAACACTGCCCATTTCGGACACGCCGCCCGGAGATCCGCACAGCGAGACGGTGCCGGGTGTCGCGTATTATCGCCCTACTTGACGCGATTCAGCACCGGTACAGCTTACGTTGTACAACGCGGCACACTCCGCCGGGGTGTCCTGCACATCACAACAACACACCGATTGGCGTCAAGATTCCTACGGCCGACCGGAGTTGGCCTTTCCTTTGCAGACGCAGGGCCCCGCCGGAGAGTTCCGGCGGGGCCCTGGGCGAAACGGGTTACTTGCCCGTGAACTTCTCGTACTCCTTGAGGACCTCTTCGGTGGGTCCGTCCATGCGCAGTTCGCCGCGCTCCAGCCACAACACGCGATCGCAGGTGTCGCGGATCGACTTGTTGTTGTGACTGACCAGAAACACCGTGCCGGCGCTCTTGCGCAGCTCGCGGATACGGGCCTCGGACCGCTTCTGGAAGGAGCGGTCACCGGTGGCGAGCGCCTCGTCGATCATCAGGACGTCGTGGTCCTTGGCCGCGGCGATGGAGAAGCGCAGCCGGGCCGCCATGCCGGACGAGTAGGTCCGCATCGGCAGCGTGATGAAGTCGCCCTTCTCGTTGATGCCCGAGAAGTCGACGATGCTCTGGTAGCGCTCCCGGATCTGCTCGCGGGACATGCCCATCGCGAGCCCGCCCAATATGACGTTCCGCTCGCCCGTCAGGTCGTTCATCAGGGCCGCGTTCACGCCGAGCAGCGAGGGCTGGCCGTCGGTGAAGACCTTGCCCTTCTCGGCGGGGAGCAGGCCGGCGATGGCGCGCAGGAGCGTGGACTTGCCGGAGCCGTTCGAACCGATCAGGCCGACGGCCTCGCCCCGGTACGCGGTGAAGGAGACGCCCCTGACGGCGTGCACCTTGCGTACCCCGCGCTCCTCGCCGCGCTTGACGATGCGGCTGAGGGCGGAGGTGGCGCTGCCCTTGCCGGTCTTGGCGCCGTTCACGCGGTAGACGATGTGCAGTTCGTCCGCGATGACGGTCGGAATGTGCGACCTCTTCTCGAGCTCAGCCACGGCCGTACCTCTCTTCAGCCTTCCAGAAGTACACGAACCCGCCGACGGAGACGGTCACGGCCCAGAAGACGGCGATGGCCCACACGTGCGGCGGCAGGTTGGAGGAGCCGTATCCGTCGATGAGCGCGAAGCGCATCAGGTCCATGTAGACCGCGGCCGGGTTGGCCTGCAGCGCGCGGGCGACCCACTCCGGGCTGCTCGCGAGCATGGCGCTGATGGAGAACATGACGCCGGACGCGTACATCCAGGTGCGCAGGATGAACGGCATGAGCTGGGCGAGGTCCGGTGTCTTGGAGCCCATCCTCGCCACGATCAGCGCGAGGCCCGTGTTGAAGAGGAACTGCAGGAACAGCACGGGGAGGATCATCAGCCAGGACAGGCCCGGATAGCTGCCGAAGGCGATCACCACCAGGAACAGCACGATCATCGAGAACAGCAGCTGCTGGAGCTGCTGGAGCGCGAAGGAGATCGGCAGCGAGGCGCGCGGGAAGTGCAGCGCGCGCACCAGGCCGAGGTTGCCGGAGATCGCCCGGACACCCGCCATGATCGAGCTCTGGGTGAACGTGAAGACGAAGACGCCCGTCACCAGGAAGGGGATGTACACATCGTGCGACAGCCCCTTGTTGGCCTTCAGGATCAGGCCGAAGATCAGGTAGTAGACGAGCGCGTTCAGCAGCGGCGTCGCCACCTGCCAGAGCTGGCCGAGCTTGGCCTGGCTGTACTGGGCGGTGAGCTTCGCCTGGGAGAAGGCGAGGATGAAGTGCCGCCGGCCCCACAGCTGACGAACGTACTGGGCGAGGCCGGGCCGGGCGCCGCTGACCGCGAGCCCGTACTTGGCGGCCAGCTCGGCCGCGGAGAGCCCGTCGTCGGGCGACGGTCGGTCGCTCACCGCGACTCCACCGTCATGCGTTGTCTCACTCACAAGTGGAAACTTTCGTCTTCAAGATGCGCACAGCCGGATCGGGCAGAGGCGAGAGCAGGGGACCGTTGCCGGCCCCGACGCTCTCGGAATCGAGCTTGTCAGATGACGGGAGGTCGGCCCAGTCGAGTCAGCCGCCACACCGTACGCCACTTCATGGGACGGCGGGGTCCGCACGGACTGCTCCAGCCCTCCCGGAATCCCCCGAACCAGGCCTTCAGCGCCGCTCGCGAGGGGCGGCGCAGCAGCGTCAGGAGCATCCAGACGCCGAGGTAGACCGGGACGAGGAGCGCGGGGAGGTTGCGGCGGGCGAGCCACACGCGGTTGCGGGCCACCATGCGGTGGTACACCGCGTGCCGCGAGGGGGCGGTCGTCGGGTGGTACAGCACCATGTCGGACCGGTAGTCGATCATCCAGCCGGCGTCGAGGGCCCGCCAGGCGAGGTCGGTCTCCTCATGGGCGTAGAAGAACGCGTCCGGCAGTCCGCCCACCTCGGCGAGGACCCTCGTACGCACCGCGTTGGCGCCGCCGAGGAACGTGGTGACGCGCGAGGAGCGCATCGGGTCGGCGGCGCGCAGCCGGGGCACGTGGCGCCGCTGGGTCTCGCCCGTCTCGGGGTCGGCGATGCGGAAGCTGATGATCCCGAGCCGGGGGTCGTCGGTGAAGGCGCGGCGGCACAGCTCGGCGGTGTCGTGATGGGCCAGCAGTCCGTCGTCGTCCAGGAAGAGCAGGACGTCGACGTCGGCGCCGCCGGGGCCGAATGCCTCGATACCGACGTTGCGGCCACCGGGGATGCCGAGGTTCTCGGGCAGCTCGACCGTACGGACGCCCGCGGGGACGTCGGGGACGGGAGAGCCGTTGCCGACGACGACCACCTCGACACGGTCGCCGTCCTGCTTGGCGACCGAGTCGAGCAGGGCCCGCAGCTCGTCGGGGCGGTTGCCCATGGTGATGACGACCGCGCCGACCTTCATGGCCGTACTCACTTGAGCCTGCTCGAAGCGAGGATGGACACGAGGTGCAGCAGGGTCTGCACGATCGCGATGCCGGCGAGCACGGCGGTGCCGAGCCGGGTGAAGAACAGGTCGCCCCTGATCTGGTCGACGATCGCGAGGACCAGGATCAGCATGGTCGCCTCGATGCCGAGGATCAGCCGGTGGAACTTGAGTGCCGCGGCGGCCCGGCGGGCGAGCGCCATGCCGGAGGAGCGGGGCTCGGCGGCGGACTCCTGGACCGGGGGCAGTCCGCCCTGGTGGCGGGCGACGCCGACGAGGTCGGTCTCGGCCTTGATCAGGATCGCGCCGAGGGCGGCCAGGGTGCCGAGGAAGGCCCACAGCCAGTCGATCCGGCCGCCGCCCCACAGGTCGGCGGCGCGCAGGCCGAGGCCGACGAGGACCGCGGCGTCGGTCAGGTAGGCGCCGACGCGGTCGAGGTAGACCCCGCCGAGCGAGAACTGCTTCTTCCAGCGGGCGACCTCGCCGTCGACGCAGTCGAGCAGCAGGTACAGCTGGACCATCACCAGGCCGAGCACGGCGCCCGCGATCCCCGGCACCAGCAGGGCCGGGGCCGCGAGCACACCGCACAGGGTCATCAGGTACGTGAGCTGGTTGGGCGTGATCCTGGTGTTCACCAGGTAGCGGTCGCAGCGCAGCGAGATCTCTCGCATGTACAGGCGTCCCGCCCAGTGCTCACCGCTGCGCCGGTCCTTGACCCCCGCGGGGTGAACGACCGGGCGGAGTTCAGCTACTGATGGCCTTGGCATAGTCGGAGTAGAAGTCCTTGATCTGGTGGGTTTTCAGGTCGAGGTGTTCGAGGATCGTGTAGCGCCCGGGCCGGGTCCGCGGAGCGAACTCGACGACCTGGACGAACTCGTCCACGGTGAAGCCGATCTCCTCGGGCAGCACCGGCAGTCCGTGTCGGCGCAGCACCTCGGCCTGGTACACCGACTCCTCGTGCGCCCCGCGCAGGTACATCGCGAAGGCCGCTCCCAGGCCGCACTGCTCGCCGTGGCTCGCCGCGCGCTGGGGGAAGAGGAGGTCGAAGGCGTGGTTGATCTCGTGGCAGGAGCCCGAGGCGGGCCGGGAGTCGCCGGAGATCGACATCGAGATGCCGGTGAGGACCAGCGCCTCGGCCAGGACCTGGAGGAAGTCGTTGTCGCCGACACCGCCGGGGTGCCGGAGGACGGCCTCGCCCGCCTGGCGTGCCATCGCGGCGGCGAGACCGTCGATCTTCTCGCCGTTGACGCGGTTGGAGAGCTCCCAGTCCGCGACCGCGTTGATGTTGGACACGGCGTCGCCGATGCCGGACCGGACGAAGCGGATCGGCGCCTCGCGGATCACGTCGAGATCGATGACGACCGCGATGGGGTTCGGCACGCCGTAGGAGCCGCGGCCCGCGTCGTTGTCCAGGGTGGCGACGGGCGAGCACAGTCCGTCGTGCGCGAGGTTGGTCGGCACGGCGACGAGCGGCAGCCCGACGCGTGCGGCGGCGAACTTCGCGCAGTCGATGATCTTGCCGCCGCCCAGGCCCACGACGGCGTCGTAGTGCCCGGACCGCATCTCGTCGGCCAGCCGGATCGCGTCGTCGAGCGTTCCACCGCCGACCTCGTACCAGGTGGCACCCGGCAGGGCCGGGGTCAGGCGCTCGCGGAGCTTCGCGCCCGACCCGGTGCTGACCGCGACGGCGATCTTCCCGGAGTGGGAGATCCGCTCGTCGTACAGGACGCTCGCCAGGTCGTCCAGGGCACCCGCGCGGATGTCGACCACGACCGGCGAGGGGATGAGCCTCGTCAGTACTGGCACGCGATCACACGCCCCTTGGCCAGGTCGTCGTGGTTGTCGATCTCCACCCAGGACACGTCACCGATGGGCGCGACGTCGATCTGGAAGCCGCGGTCCACCAGCTCCTGGTAGCCGTGCTCGTAGAACTGCTGCGGGTCCGTCTCCCACACCGTCTTCAGCGCGTCGGCGAGCTCGTCGGCGGCGGCGCCCTCGATGAGGGTCACGCCGATGTACTCGCCCGTCGCCTCCGCCGGGTCCATCAGCTTCGTGATCTTCCGGACACCCTTGTCGGGGTCCACCACGACCTTCATCTCCTCGTCGGCGAGGTCCTTCACCGTGTCGAGAGCGAGAATGATCTTCTTGCCCTCGCCGCGCGCGGCCAGCAGCGTCCGCTCGACGGAGACCGGGTGCACGGTGTCACCGTTCGCGAGGATCACGCCGTCCTTCAGCGCGTCCCGGCCGCACCACAGGGAGTAGGCGTTGTTCCACTCCTCGGCCTTGTCGTTGTCGATCAGCGTGATCTTGAGGCCGTACTTCTCCTCCAGCGCCGCCTTACGGTCGTACACGGCCTCCTTGCGGTAGCCGACGATGATGCCGACCTCCGTCAGACCGATCTCCGCGAAGTTCCCCAGCGTCAGGTCCAGGACCGTGATCGAGTCCTCCGCACCCTCCGGACCCACCGGCACCAGAGCCTTCGGCAGAGTGTCGGTGTAGGGACGCAGACGCCGTCCGGCGCCAGCCGCCAGCACGAGGCCGATCATGCGGGTTCTCCTTCATCGTGTACGGCGGGGGCCCCGGAGGACACCCAGAAACGGATGCTCTCGGTGAGCACCAGCAGCGTCACGGCCACGGCGAACACCGTGAGCGCGACCTTGAACTGTGCGGCGGTGAGCAGCGCGGCCAGGACGGTGACCAGCAGCGTCCTGCCTTCGTGCCCGCCGGTCGCCCGCACCAGCCAGTGCGGGGGGGCGCCGGCGTTTCCGCGAATGCGGTACACCGTGTCGTAGTGATGGTAGGCGACCGCGGCCACCAGGCCGAAAGCCGCCGGAAGGGCTCCGTTCACGTCCGCGTTGACCGCCAGGACCAGCACGGTGAGGTACTCCGCCGCGCGGTAGAAGGGCGGAACGAGCCAGTCCAGGGCGCCTTTCAGGGGCCTGAGCAGGGCGGCTGGCGAGAGCAGGACGTACACCGCGGCGCCGAGGACCGGCCACCAGCTTCCGTAGGGGGCGAGTGCGGCGCAGATCACGACGATCGCCCCGGCGACGAACGCGACGACGGCGGGCGCGAGGCGCGGGACACCGCGGGCGGCACGGGTCAGGAGCTCCGCGAGCGGGCCGGAGTCGGTGAGGTCCACGAGGGCCTGGGCGGCACGGTCGGTGCGGTGTGCCTTGCGGGTGAGCGAGCGCAGCACCCGGCCGGCCGTGGTGTAGGTCGCCGCGAAGGCGCAGCCGACCAGCAGCGCGTAGAAGGTGATGCGGGGCGTCGTGAACGCGGTGAGCACGGCGATCATCGCCCAGCGCTCACCGATGGGCAGGACGATCATCCGGCGCACCCAGACCGTCCAGCCGACGCTGTCGAGCTTGTCCGAGAGGGCGGCGGTGGGGCTGGTGTTGGCCGTGGCGTCGTGGTTCGCCTCGTTGAAGGAGAAGTCCACGACGTGGCGGCAGGTCTGCAGGATCATCGCGCCGAGGGCGAGCGCCCAGACGTCGTCGCCGCCGCGGGCCGCGCCGAGCGCGAGGCCCGCGTAGTAGGCGTACTCCTTGGCCCGGTCGAAGGTCGCGTCCAGCCAGGCGCCGAGGGTGGAGTACTGCAGGGAGTAGCGGGCGAGCTGTCCGTCCGTGCAGTCCAGGACGAAGGAGAAGAGGAGGAGCAGTCCGGCGGCGACGAAGCCGGCGCGGGTGCCGGTGGCGGCGCTGCCCGCGGCGATCAGCGCGGTGATCAGCGACGCGGTGGTGACCTGGTTCGGGGTCAGGCCGCGGCGGGCGCACCAGCGGGCGATGTAGCGCGAGTACGGGCTGATGCAGTAGGTGGTGAAGAAGCCGTCGCGGGCCTTCACGGCGCTGCGCAGCCGGATCGCCTCGTCGTCCACGGCGGAGACGGCCTGCCGGGCCTCGTTGCGTTCCTGCGGGTCCGTCGGGACGATGGCGACGAGGGCGCCGAGTTCCGGGCGGTGCACGGCGACGTCGTCCGCGTCGAGGGCGGCGGTGAGGCGTTCGGCGAGGTTCTCCGTGGCGACGGCGAGGCCGCCGCTCGCGGAGCTCTCGCGGGCCAGGGCGCGGGTCAGCGCCCGCCGGGCCTCGGGCTGTACGGAGACGGCACCGGGCAGCGCGGAGGCCGCGAAGCGCGGGTCGGTGAGACCGAGCCGCAGGGCGTGCTCGTGGCCCACGAAGCGGGTGTCGACGACGGCGACCCGCTCGCTCGCCGGCACGGCGGCGAGCAGGCTCTCGGTCTCACCCGCGTCGGAGGCGAGCCGCACGTCGAAGCCGAGCGACCGCAGATCGCCTTCGAGCGACGATCCGGGGACCGGCTGACCGGTGAGGATGGCGGTCGACAGCGAACTCACTCCCTGGGTGCCGGCGCGGCCTCGCGCCGGGCGTGTGCGTGGTGGGAAGACCCCCGGCCTGCAGAGGCGGCCCGGGCGGCGTGTCGGCAGAGGCTATCGGATGAACGGAAGAGGGCGTTCACCGCCCGTTCACGGCCCGATCAACCGCTTCTGCACTGCCCGCGCCGCGATCATCATCGGGGATCGCGGTCCCCGCTCACAAACCCGCGTTCGCAGACCGGCGCATTCTCGGCATGACGTCCGACACCCTCCCGCACCCCCCGGAGCGGGGCAGGGCGGACACCTCTTTCGACCGGCATAGGGTTGGCGTCCATGACATGGCTGATCACCGGCGGAGCCGGATACATCGGGGCACATGTGGCGCGGACGATGGCGGAGGCGGGGGAACGCCTCGTCGTCCTCGACGACCTCTCGTCCGGGGTGCCGAACCGGCTTCCGGAGGACATCCCGCTGATGCAGGGCTCCTCGCTGGACGGGGACCTGCTCAAGCGGGTGCTGTCCGAGCACGCGATCACGGGTGTGGTGCACCTCGCGGCGCGCAAGCAGGTCGGTGAGTCGGTGGCCCAGCCGACGCGCTACTACCAGGAGAACGTGGGCGGCCTCGCGACCGTCCTGGAGGCGGTCGCCGGGGCGGGCGTGAAGCGCTTCGTGTTCTCCTCGTCGGCGGCCGTCTACGGCAACCCCGATGTGGACCTCATCACGGAGGACACCCCCTGCGCCCCGATGAGCCCCTACGGCGAGACGAAGCTCGCCGGGGAGTGGCTGGTGCGGGCGACGGGCCGGGCGCACGGCATCGCGACCATGTGTCTGCGCTACTTCAACGTGGCGGGCGCCGCCTCGCCGGAACTCGCCGACACGGGCGCCTTCAACATCGTCCCGATGGTGTTCGACCGGCTCACCCGGGGCGAGGCCCCGCGGATCTTCGGGGACGACTACGCGACGCCGGACGGGACCGCCGTCCGTGACTACATCCATGTCGCCGACCTCGCCGAGGCACATCTCGCGGCGGCCAGGCGGCTGGCCGAAGGCGCGAGCGGCGACCTGACCGTCAACATCGGCACGGGCCAGGGCGTCTCCGTGCGGGAGCTCATGACGCTCGTCTCCGAGGTGACCGGAGACCCCCGGCAGCCCGTCGTCGAGCCGCGCCGTCCGGGCGACGCGCCGCGCGCGGTGGCCTCTGCCGCCCTGGCCGGCGAACGGCTCGGCTGGAGCGCACGGCGCGGGGTCCCCGAGATGGTCGAGTCGGCCTGGCGCGGCTGGCGGTTCCACCACCCGGGAACCACCACCGGATGATCTTGTCAACGCTCTGACCTGCGGATCGTTTCCGCAGGTCAGAGCATATGACAACGGTGTTCAGTGCCGCGTTGCCCAGGAGCCGGTTCCCGTAGTTCACTGTGAATCCGGACCTGTTGTTCCGGACCGAGGCACGGGAGGCGGCTTTCCATGGGGGCTGGGCACGACCACGGGCACGCGCACGGCGCTCCCCCGACGGGCACGGCGGCGGCCGCGTACCGCGGGAGGCTGCGCGTCGCCCTGGGCATCACGCTCGCCGTCATGGTCGTCGAGATCTTCGGCGGTCTGCTGGCCGACTCGCTCGCGTTGGTCGCGGACGCGGCACACATGGCGACGGACGCGCTGGGGCTCGGCATGGCCCTGCTCGCGATCCACTTCGCGGCGCGGCCCCCGAGCCGCAACCGCACCTTCGGGCTGGCCCGGGCCGAGATCCTGGCCGCGCTCGCCAACTGTCTGCTGCTGCTCGTCGTCGGCGGCTACGTGCTCGTCGAGGCGATCCAGCGTTTCGTGACGCCCGCCGACACCCAGGGCGGCCTGGCCATCGTGTTCGGCGCGATCGGTCTGGTCGCCAACTCGGTGTCGCTGACGCTGCTGATGCGCGGCCAGAAGGACAGCCTGAACGTGCGGGGGGCCTTCCTGGAGGTGGCGGCCGACGCATTGGGCTCGCTGGCGGTCATCATCGCGGCGGTGGTCATCATCACCACCGGCTGGCAGGCCGCGGACCCCATCGCCTCGATCGCCATCGCGCTGATGATCGTCCCGCGCACCTGGAAGCTGCTGCACGAGACGCTCGACGTGCTGCTGGAGGCGGCTCCCAAGGGGGTCGACATGGCGGAGGTACGCGCCCACATCCTGGCTCTCGACGGGGTCGAGGACATCCACGACCTGCACGCCTGGACCATCACGTCGGGCATGCCGGTGCTCTCGGCGCACGTCGTCGTCAGTTCCGACGTGCTGAACGCCATAGGGCACGAGAAGGTGCTCCACGAACTCCAGGGCTGCCTCGGCGTCCACTTCGACGTGGAGCACTGCACCTTCCAGCTGGAACCGAGCGGCCACGCCGAGCACGAGGCGCGACTCTGCCACTGACCGCGCGGCGGGGCTCCCGTAAAACCCGGGGCGCCGGATCGGCCGTCGTACGCGCGGTGCTGGACGCGGCACACGCGCGGGGAGAGCGGCTCGTCCTCGTACGCGGGCATCCCGGGTACTACGCGAGGTTCGGCTTCGGGCCCGCCGCCGCGTACGGCATCCGGCCCGGATTCGACGTGCCGTCCGAACATCTGATGGCCCTCGTCCTCGGCGGTTCCTGGCCGGTGGCACCGGGCACGATCAGGTATCCAGCGGCTTTCGGCGTCTGACGCACACCGGCCGCGTGTCCCGTTCCGGGCTCCCGGGGCGGGACATGCGGGAGCCGCGAAGTGCCGGGAGTGCCGCTTTCGTACGGCAGACTTGGGGCTTGAAGACCGATGCGAAGGATGGGTATGCCGATCACACCTGCCACCGCGACGCACAGTTCGTCGAACGGCACCGTTGAAGCGATCTTGCTGGAACTGGTCGACGAGGACGGCAACACGATCGGTACGGCGGAGAAGCTCGCCGCCCACCAGACGCCGGGGCAGCTGCACAGAGCGTTCTCGGTGTTCCTCTTCGACGAGCAGGGCCGGCTGCTGCTCCAGCAGCGCGCCCTCGGCAAGTACCACTCCCCCGGTGTCTGGTCCAACACCTGCTGCGGCCACCCGTACCCGGGCGAGGCGCCGTTCGCGGCGGCGGCCCGGCGGACGTACGAGGAGCTGGGGGTGTCGCCGACGCTGCTGGCCGAGGCGGGCACGGTCCGCTACAACCACCCGGACCCGGACTCGGGTCTGGTGGAGCAGGAGTACAACCACCTCTTCGTCGGCATGGTGCAGTCCGCGCTGCGGCCCGATCCCGAGGAGGTCGGCTCGACGGCTTTCGTGACCGCCGCCGAGTTGGCCGAGCGGCACGCGAAGGACCCGTTCTCGGCGTGGTTCATGACGGTGCTGGACGCGGCCCGTCCGGCCGTCCGTGAACTGACGGGCCCGTCCGCGGGCTGGTAGCGGGTCCGCTACACGACACCCGGGGTGAGCGGCAGGGCGGCCCAGATCACCTTGCCGCCGCTCGCGGTGTGCTCGACGTCGCACGCACCCCCGGACTCCCTGGTGACCTCGCGCACCAGCAGCAGGCCGCGGCCGCCGGTCTGGCCGTGGTCGGCCTCCAGCGCGGTCGGACGGTAGGGGTGGTTGTCCTCGACGGACACCCGCACCCACTCGGCTCCGACGGCGACCTCGACCGCGAGCATCGGCGACAGGAGTGCCGCGTGCTTGACGGCGTTCGTGACCAGTTCGGAGACGATCAGCAGCAGTCCCTGGACGAGTTCGTCCGAGACCGGGACCCCCTGGCGGGCCAGCAGGTCACGGACGGCATGCCGTGCCTGCGGCACGGAGGCGTCGACGGCGGGCGCGGTGAACCTCCACACCCCCTCGTACGGCAGCGGCTCCGGCGATCTGACGCCGGGTGTCACGCCCCCGCCTTCGGGGCTCGGGTCGGACCCCCGCCCGAGGTTCTCCATCGTCCGGTCGCCACCCTTGCGCTCGATTGTCACCACACGTCGAGTGTTGGTAATGCGCTGGTCCGTACCGGAGAACTGAACAGAAGTCAGCGACTATCGACGCCTTCTGACCGTCTGCGTATGACACGGTCAGTTCCACGACAGCTCCTGCCCTCCTGGTGCCGACTTCCGAAAGTATTCAGGTTGTACGGGTTTGTCCCGGAGCTGGCCTGAATCGTTCCCCCTCGCCTCCGCCGCCCTGCGCCTCGCTCCCGTCCGGCTCCTCGGCCGCCTTCCGGCCGCCCTCCGGGGTGCGGATAGCATCCCGGCTCATGGAGCCGCAGCTGTCGCACCACGTCGGCGACGGAGTCGCCACCGTCGTCATCGACCATCCCGCCAAGCGGAACGCCATGACGACGGAGATGTGGCGTGCGCTGCCACCGCTGCTGGACGAGCTGACCGGCCGTCCCGACGTCCACGCGCTGGTGCTCACCGGCGCGGGCACGACCTTCTGCGCCGGGGCCGACATCTCCACGCTGCGCGGCTCCCCGGACGAGGCCCAGGGTCTGGCCGTGCTCGCCGAGGAGGCCCTCGCCGCGTTCCCGAAGCCGACGCTCGCCGCGATCCGCGGCTACTGCGTGGGCGGCGGCGCCCAGCTCGCGGCCGCCTGCGACCTGCGGTTCGCGCAGGAGGGATCACTGTTCGGCGTGACCCCGGCGAAGCTCGGGATCGTCTATCCCGCCTCCTCCACCCGGAGGTTGGCGGCCCTGGTGGGACCTTCCGCCGCCAAGTACCTGCTCTTCTCGGGCGAGTTGATCGACACGGGGCGCGCGCTGCGCACCGGCCTGGTGGACGAGGTGCTTCCCGACGGCGAACTCGACAAGCGGGTCGGGGAGTTCACCCGCCTTCTCGCCACGCGTTCCCTGTTGACGCAGGCGTCGGCTAAGGAGTTCACGAACGGGCGCACCGACCGCGACGCGTACTGGACGGAGCAGGCGCGCGGCGGCGGCGACACCGCGGAGGGTGTCGCCGCCTTCCTGGAACGCAGGCAGCCACGCTTCACCTGGACTCCGTGACGGCCCTAGTCGAGAACGACGTGGCTGCCGTTGCGGAACCTGTCGACGAGGTGGGCGGGCGCCTTCTCCGGTGAGCCGGCGTCGTACGGCGGCTGGGGGTCGTACTCGGTCAACAGCTGGACGGCCTGGGCGTGTTCGTCCCCGGCGATCCGGCCGAGCAGGGTGAGTCCCATGTCGATGCCGGACGAGACGCCCGCAGCGGTCACGTACTTGCCGTCGAACACGACCCGCTCCCCCGTCGGTTCGGCGCCGAATGCCTTCAGTCCGTCCAGGGCCAGCCAGTGCGAGGTGGCCCGGCGCCCCGCGAGGAGCCCGGCGGACGCGAGCAGCAGGGACCCGGTGCACACCGAGGTCGTCCAGACACTGGTGCCGTCCACGGCGCGGAGCCAGTCGAGGAGGACCTGGTTGTCCATCTGGGCCCCCTGGCCCGGCCCGCCCGGGACCACCACGATGTCGGGGTGCGGGACCTCGGCGAGGCTCTTGTCCGCGGTCAGCGCGAGCCGTCCGGTGTCGGAGCGGAGGGGCCCGGTGCGCTCGGCGACGAAGACGGTGTCCGCGTCGGGGAGCCGGCCGAGCGTCTCGTAGGGGCCGACGGCGTCCAGAGCGGTGAAACGGTCGTAGAGGACGATGGCGATCTGCATCGGGGTCCTTTCGGTGGGTGGATGGGGCGGGGGGCAGGGCGGGGTGCGCCCGGGCCCGGCGCGGGATCCGCCGGTTCGGGTGGGCCGGTGGTCGGGCAGTCTGGTGCCGAGGGTGAACTCCGGTGTGGCGTCAGCCGGTCGGTGCCGGCCGGAAGCGGCGCCGGTACTCCGCCGGCGCGGAGCCGAGGGTCTTCACGAAGGCGCGGCGCATGGCCTCCGGCGTGCCGTAGCCGCAGGCGCGGGAGATCTCCTCGACCCCGTCGGGGGTGTCCTCCAGGAGCCGGCGGGCGTGTTCGAGCCGGACGCGCTCGACGTACCGGCCGGGCGTCGTACCGGTCTCGGCCTGGAAGGCGCGGGCGAAGTGGCGGGGCGAGAGGCGGGCCCGGGCGGCGAGCGACTCGACGCTCAGATCGCCGCCGGGGTGTTCGGAGATCCACTGCTGGACCTCGCGCAGCGGTTCGCGCCGCGCGGTCTGGGCGGCGAGCTGGACGCTGAACTGGGCCTGGTTCCCGGGGCGTCGGAGGAAGACGACGAGGTGGCGGGCGATGGTGAGGGCGGTGGTACGGCCCAGGTCGTCCTCCACGAGGGCGAGGGCCAGGTCGATGCCGGAGGTGACCCCCGCCGACGTGGCCACGTGGCCGTCACGGACGTAGATCGGATCGGGGTCCACCTCGACCGCCGGATGGTCGCGGGCGAGCCGGTCGCAGTACGCCCAGTGGGTCGTCGCCCGGCGGCCGTCGAGCAGGCCCGCCGCCGCGAGCAGGATCGCGCCGGTGCAGACGGAGACGAGACGCTCGGCGCCCGGGCCGTGCGCGCGCAGCCAGTCGACGAGGCGGGGGTCGGGGTGCCGGGTGCCCTTGCCTCCGGGCACGAGCAGGGTGTGCGGCGCGGGCGCCTCGGCGAGCGCGTGGTCCGGCACGAGGACGAGTCCGCTGGAGCAGCGCACCGGGGCGCCGTCCAGCGAGGCGGTGCGGATGCGGTACGAGTCGGCGCGGTGGGCCTCGGCGCCCGCGAACACCTCCAGCGGGCCGGTGACGTCGAGGCTCTGCACGCCGTCGAAGAGGACGATCAGGACCGTTCGCATGCCTCGATTCTCGACCGGCGCCCCGATGGCCGCAATGACGCGTAACCCACCTTTCCTGCCATACGGGCACCACGGTTCACACCGTACCGACCAGTCGGTAATGTGCGGGGTATGACCACTCCACTGCCGGAGCGCGCCGGGCGCCGCTGCCACAACGTCCTCAACCCGCTGCACTCGACGCACTACTTCTCACCCGATCTCGGGCGTGAGCTGGCCGCGGTCGGTATCGCGGACGACCGGGCCGCGTACTTCGCCGCGCGGTCCGCCGCGATGGGCGCGGTCGGCGCCGGCACGGTGACGGCGACGTTCTACAACTTCCGGCACGGGCTGGTGGCCGACCACCTGCCCGACGTATGGGAGAAGGCCTCCCCGGCGACCGTCCTCGCGGCACGCCTGCGGGCCGTGGACGCGACGCTCAGGCGGCTGCTCGGCGAGGACCTCGTCGCCTCCGAGGAGGTGGCCGAGGCCGCGCGGCTCGCGCTGCGGGCGGCCGAGGCCTGCGACGCGACGGCACGGCCGCTGTACTCCGCCCACGCGGACCTCCCGGTGCCCGAGGCGCCCCATCTGGCGCTGTGGCACGCGGCGACCCTGCTCCGCGAGCACCGCGGTGACGGCCACCTCGCCGCGCTGCTCGACGCGGAGCTGGACCCGGTGGAGGCCCTGGTCAGCCACACCGCGACCGGCAAGGGCATGGCTCCGAAGTGGGCGCTCGGCACCCGCGGCTGGAACCGGCAGGACTGGGAGGCGGCGTCCGAACGGCTGCGCGAGCGCGGGCTGCTCGACGCGCGGGGCGAGCTGACGGAGGCGGGCTTGGCCCTGCGACAGGACATCGAGGTCCGCACGGACCGCCTCGACCGCGGCCCCTACGAGCACCTCGGCGCGGCCGGGGTGGAGCGGCTCACCGAGATCGCGAAGGGGCTGCTGATGACGGCGCTCGGCAACGGGGCGTTCCCGGCGGACATGATCGGCAAGAACTGAGGTACCCGTACGTCACCGGCTTCTCCGTGCCGGAAGACGAAAGGGGAAAGACCATGCTGCGTGCCATAGCCGACGTTCTTCGTCAGATCGGCGGGGCCATCGCCACCGTCGTCACGCTGCCGTTCCGGGCTCTGGCCCGGCTGTTCGGCGGAGCCTCCGGCTCCGGTCGGACCCGCAAGGCGTGAGGGACGGCACCTCCCCCGGCGCCGCCCCCCGGCGCGCGACCGCCCCGAGCGCCGCCCTGATCCACCGTTGTCGGTGTCACCTGCCACAATTGCCGCGCAACCCCAGTGGAGAAGGCGGTACGGGATCGTGACGACACCCCTCGTAGGGTCCATCGAAGGCAGGATCGCCGAGGAACTCGGCGTACGGGAGCGGCAGGTCAAGGCCGCCGTCGACTTGCTCGACGGCGGCTCGACCGTGCCCTTCATCGCCCGCTACCGCAAGGAAGCGACCGAGATGCTCGACGATGCGCAGCTGCGCACGCTCGAGGAGCGGCTGCGCTATCTGCGGGAGCTGGAGGAGCGGCGCGCCGCGATCCTCGACTCGGTGCGCGAGCAGGACAAGCTCACCGCCGAGGTGGAGGCGCAGATCAGGGGCGCCGAGACGAAGGCCCGCCTGGAGGACATCTACCTCCCGTTCAAGCCGAAGCGGCGCACCAAGGCGCAGATCGCCCGCGAAGCGGGTCTCGAACCGCTGGCCGACGGCCTGCTCGGCGACCCGTCCGTCGATCCGCTCGCCGCCGCCGCGGCGTTCGTCGACGCGGACAAGGGCGTCGCCGACCCGCAGGCCGCGCTGGACGGCGCCCGGTCGATCCTCACCGAGCGGTTCTCGGAGGACGCCGACCTGATCGGCGAGCTGCGCGAGCGCATGTGGGTGCGCGGCCGGCTGGCCGCCAAGGTCCGTGAGGGCAAGGAGGAGTCGGGCGCCAAGTTCGCCGACTACTTCGACTTCGCCGAACCCTTCAAGGACCTGCCCTCGCACCGCGTCCTCGCGATGCTGCGCGGCGAGAAGGAGGACGTCCTCGACCTCGTACTGGAGCCCGAGGAGCCGACCGAGGGCCCTTCGTCGTACGAGGGAACCGTCGCCCACCGCTTCGGCATCGTCGACCGAGGCAGGCCCGGTGACAAGTGGCTGAAGGACACCGCCCGTTGGGCCTGGCGCACCCGCATCCTCGTGCACCTCGGCATCGACGTGCGGCTGCGGCTGCGCACGGCTGCCGAGGACGAGGCGGTGAACGTCTTCGCGGCGAACCTGCGGGACCTGCTGCTCGCCGCTCCGGCGGGCACGCGCGCGACGCTGGGCCTCGACCCCGGTTTCCGTACGGGCGTGAAGGTCGCCGTCGTGGACGCGACCGGCAAGGTCGTCGCCACCGACGTCATCCACCCGCACGTCCCGGCCAACCGCTGGGACGAGGCCGTCGCCAAGCTCGCGCGCCTCGCCAAGGAGCACGCGGTCGACCTGGTCGCGATCGGCAACGGCACGGCCTCCCGCGAGACCGACAAGCTCGCCGGGGAGCTGATCACCAAGCACCCCGAGCTGAACCTCACGAAGGTGATGGTGTCCGAGGCGGGGGCGTCGGTGTACTCCGCGTCCGCGTTCGCCTCGCAGGAGCTGCCCGACATGGACGTGTCGCTGCGCGGTGCCGTCTCCATCGCGCGCCGCCTCCAGGACCCGCTGGCCGAACTGGTGAAGATCGACCCCAAGTCGATCGGTGTCGGGCAGTACCAGCACGACCTGTCCGAGGTGAAGCTCTCCCGCTCGCTGGACGCGGTGGTCGAGGACTGTGTGAACGGCGTGGGGGTGGACGTGAACACCGCCTCCGCCCCGCTGCTGGCCCGCGTCTCCGGCATCACCTCGGGCCTCGCGGAGAACATCGTGACGCACCGCGACGCGAACGGACCCTTCACCTCGCGTACGGCCCTCAAGAGCGTGGCCCGGCTGGGCCCGAAGGCGTACGAGCAGTGCGCCGGCTTCCTGCGCATCCGGGGCGGCGACGACCCGCTGGACGCCTCCAGCGTGCACCCCGAGGCGTACCCCGTGGTGCGGCGGATGGTGAAGACGGCCGGCGGTGAGGTCGGTTCGCTGGTCGGCAACACGGGCGTGCTGCGCTCGCTGAAGCCCGCCGACTTCGTCGACGAGAAGTTCGGCCTGCCGACCGTGACGGACATCCTCAGGGAGCTGGAGAAGCCGGGGCGCGACCCGCGACCCGCCTTCAAGACGGCCACCTTCAAGGACGGCGTCGAGAAGATCTCCGACCTGGCCCCCGGGATGATCCTGGAGGGCGTCGTGACGAACGTGGCCGCGTTCGGCGCCTTCGTGGACGTCGGCGTCCACCAGGACGGACTCGTGCACGTCTCCGCGATGTCCAGGACGTTCGTCAAGGACCCGCGTGACGTGGTGAAGCCCGGTGACATCGTCAAGGTGAAGGTCCAGGACGTCGACATCCCGCGCAAGCGGATCTCGCTGACGCTGCGGCTGGACGACGAGGCGGCGGCACCGGCTCCCGCCGAGGGCGGCGGCCGTCCGCAGCGGGGCGGACGGCCGCCCCAGCAGCGCGGGCAGCGGCAGGGCGGCCAGCGACAGGGCGGGGGCGGTCGCGGAAGCGGCGGCACCGGCGGGGGCTCGCGACAGGCTCCGCCGCCCGCCAACAGCGCGATGGCTGACGCCCTGCGGCGCGCGGGCCTGACCGACCCCAAGGGCGGCCGGGGCTGACACCGGGTCCTGGGCATCCGTGCCCGGCGCCGGCGGGGGTGAACGCCCTCGGTGAGACGGACGGAGGGGCGGCAGCCGTGATCGGCTGCCGCCCCTCCGGCGTGTGGTCGCGGCGCCCTCGACGCCCCCTGCCCCGGCGCGGCGGTGTGCCGTCCCGGCTCAGCGCTCGGTCACCTTGCCGTCCGCCACCTCCAGGCGGCGGGTCGTACGGACCGCGTCCAGCATCCGGCGGTCGTGGGTGACCAGCAGGAGCGTGCCCTCGTACGAGTCCATCGCCGACTCCAGCTGCTCGATGGCCGGCAGGTCGAGGTGGTTGGTCGGTTCGTCCAGGACCAGCAGGTTGACGCCCCGGCCCTGGAGCAGGGCGAGGGCGGAGCGGGTGCGCTCGCCCGGGGAGAGGGTGGCCGCCGGGCGCGTGACGTGGTCCGCCTTCAGCCCGAACTTGGCCAGCAGGGTGCGGACTTCGGCCGGTTCGGTGTCCGGCACGGCCGCGCCGAACGCGTCCATCAGCGACTCGGGGCCGTGGAAGAGCTTGCGGGCCTGGTCGACCTCACCGACGACCACACCGGGGCCGAGGGTGGCGTGGCCCGCGTCGAGCGGCACCCGGCCGAGCAGGGCGCCCAGCAGGGTCGACTTGCCCGCGCCGTTGGCACCGGTCACGGCGACGCGGTCCGCCCAGTCGATCTGGAGCGTCGCCGGACCGAAGGTGAAGTCACCGCGCTGCACCTCGGCGTCCCGCAGGGTGGCCACGACCGCGCCCGACCGCGGTGCCGCCGCGATCTCCATGCGCAGTTCCCACTCCTTGCGCGGCTCCTCGACGACGTCGAGACGCTCGATCATGCGCTGGGTCTGCCGGGCCTTGGACGCCTGCTTCTCGCTGGCCTCGCTGCGGAACTTGCGGCCGAGCTTGTCGTTGTCGTTGCCCGCCTTGCGCCGCGCGTTCTTGACGCCCTTGTCCATCCAGCCGCGCTGCATCTGAGCCCGGCCTTCGAGCGCCGAACGCTTGTCGGCGTACTCCTCGAAGTCCTCGCGGGCGTGCCGGCGCGCGGTGTCGCGTTCCTCCAGGTACGCCTCGTAGCCGCCGCCGTACAGCGTGATCTGCTGCTGTACGAGGTCGAGTTCGAGGACCTTGGTGACGGTGCGGGTGAGGAACTCGCGGTCGTGGCTGACGACGACGGTGCCCGCGCGCAGTCCGGAGACGAAGCGTTCGAGGCGCTCCAGGCCGTCCAGGTCGAGGTCGTTCGTCGGCTCGTCGAGCAGGAAGACGTCGTAGCGGGACAGGAGCAGGGAGGCGAGCCCGGCGCGGGCCGCCTGGCCGCCGGACAGGGAGGTCATCGGCTGGTCGAGGCCGACACCGAGGCCGAGGGAGTCGGCGACCTCCGCGGCGCGTTCGTCGAGGTCGGCACCGCCGAGGTCGAGCCAGCGCTCCAGGCTGTTCGCGTAGGCGTCGTCCGCGCCGGGCGCTCCGTCGACGAGGGCCTGCGTCGCCTCGTCCATCACGCGCTGGGCCTCGTCCACGCCCGTGCGGCGCGCGAGGAAGTCCCGGACGGTCTCGCCCTCCCGGCGTTCCGGCTCCTGCGGCAGGTGTCCGACGGTCGCGGTCGGCGGGGAGAGCTTCAGTTCGCCCTCCTCCGGGGTGAGGAGGCCGGCGAGCAGGCGCAGCAGCGTGGACTTGCCCGCGCCGTTGGCGCCGACGAGCCCGATCACGTCACCGGGAGCGACGACGAGGTCGAGTCCGGCGAAGAGGGCGCGGTCGCCGTGTCCGGCGGTGAGGTTCTTGGCGACGAGGGTGGCAGTCATCAGGGACCCGATTTTAACGGCCTGCCGCCGCACTCCGCGCCGCCGATCCGGACGGGCCTCCGCCCCCTCGCCGCGGAGCCCCGGCGGACCGGCTTTTCCGCGGATCTCAGGGCCCCCGCACTACCTCGCTGGCGTCACCGGCGCCTCTGGCCGACCAGACCGGGCCGGTCGGCTTCGCGGACCGGGCCGACGGCTTGGTCAAGCGCTGTCGGGTCGGGCCGCTCGGCGGAGCGGCGTCGGGTCGGGCCGCTCGGCGGAGCAGCGGCGGGCCAGGCAGCTCGGCGAAGCTTGGTCGGGCCGGGCCGCGCGGCAGAGCTTGGTCCGGCCGGGCGTTTTCCCGGACCAGGGCGGCTTGGTCGGGCCGGGCGGCTCGGCGGAGCTTGGTCGGGTGGGGCCGGGGTGCCGGCGTCGGCCCGCTTCGCCGGTTTCTCGTTCCGGGGTCAGCCGGCTCCTGGCGGCCTCGGCCTTCCTTGTTCCCGGCGTCACCGCGCTCGCGGTCCGGGGGTCAGCGGGCCATCGCCTCCACCAGTACGCTCCCCGACGTCCGGGCCACGACGAACGACGCGCCCCTCACCGCCCGGGCCTCCAGCGGGATCCGGTGCCGCCCGGTTTCCAGGACCCCGTCGAAGACGTCGTGCGCGTGGCCGCGGGCGAGGCGGTCGAGCCGATACGCGGTCAGCCGGACCCGGCAGGTCGAGGTGACCTCGATCCCGGCCTCGCCGTCGGCGGCCACCAGGCGGGTGAGGCGGCGCAGCTCCAGGGGACCGCGGTCCAGCGCGTGCTCGACCTGGGCGACCAGCAGCGGGACGATGGGCGCGAGCCCCTCGACGTGCGGGACCTCGATGTCCGCGGCGTCGAAGGCCTCCCGTACGGCGGCCCGTTCCGCCGCGCCCACGGACGGTCCGTACACCACCGCTCCGTAGACGCGCAGTTCGTCGGCCGGGACCCCGGTGGTGTCGCGCGCGATGTCGGCGCCGATGCCGATGGCGCGCAGCGCCGCGGCGAGTTTGGCGAGCAGGGCGACCCGGGGGCCGATCAGGAGGATGCGGGGTCGGGGGCCCGCGTCGCCGTCGAGCAGGGAGTTCAGGGCGGCGCGGTACTCGGTGCCGTGGAAACGGAACGGCCCTATCCCGTGGTAGCCGTTGAGCTCCAGGTCGGGCCGCTCCCCCGTCTGCCAGGCGAAGTCGCGCCAGACGTAGTCGTCGTCCTCCCTCTCGATCCGCGCGGTGACGGCACCGCACTCGATGCCCTCGCACTCGGGGCAGCCGTAGATGACGTGACGGCCGTCGGTGAGCGGGGCGTCGGCCTCCAGCAGAAGGCCGCGCACCTGTGCGGTGAAGATGGCGGGCGGGACGTCGGAGGCGAGCGGGGACACCGCGTCGAGGTCGGAGAGCTGGAACAGCAGCGGGCGTCCGTCGACGACGAAGTCGACGAAGTCCCGGTGCACTTGGAAGTCACCGTTGGCGAGGACTTCACCGGCACGCATCGCCGGTGCCAGGCCGAAGGTCGCGTACTCGGCAGACATGCTGTGAGTATTCCCGCACGGGGACCGGTCCGAGCACGGCATGGCTCATTCCGTTAGCGTCGCCGCATGGAGCAGCCCGGGAACGACGATGTGATCGTGGTCGGCAGCGGGGTCGTCGGTCTGACGACGGCCGTGGTGCTGGCCGAGGCCGGACGGCGGGTCCGGGTGTGGACGCGGGAGCCCGCCGAGCGGACCACCTCGGCGGTTGCCGGAGCGCTGTGGTGGCCGTACCGCATCGAACCGAAGGCCCGCGCCCGCGCGTGGGCGCTCACCTCCCTCGCCGTGTACGAGGAGTTGGCGGCCCGGCCCGCCCGGACGGGCGTACGCGTGGTCGAGGGGGTGATGGGCGAGACGCGGCTGGACGAACTCGGTGACTGGGCGGCCCGGGTGCCGGGGCTGCGCACGGCGACGGCGGACGAGTACCCGGGGACGGCGCTGTGGGCGCGACTCCCGCTGATCGACATGCCCGTACATCTCCGTCTGCTCCAGGACCGGCTCCTCGAGGCCGGTGGCACGATCGAGGAGCGGGCGGTGACGGACCTGTCCGAGGTGCCGGCGGCGGCCGTCGTCAACTGCACGGGGCTCGGGGCCCGTTCGCTCGTCCCGGATCCCGCCGTACGGCCCGTGCGCGGGCAGCTCGTCATCGTGGAGAACCCGGGGATACGCGACTGGCTCGTCGCCACGGACCCGGCGGCCGGAACCACGACGTACGTCTTCCCGCAACCGGACCGGCTCGTCCTCGGCGGCACCACCGACGAGGACGACTGGTCGCGGGACCCCGACCCGGACGTGGCGGCGGCGATCGTCGAGCGGTGCGCGGCGCTGCGGCCCGAGATCTCCGGGGCACGGGTGCTCGACCACCGGGTGGGCCTGCGTCCGGTACGGGAGACGGTCCGACTGGAGCGTGAAGTCCTGGCCGACGGGAGGGTGTTGGTGCACAACTACGGTCACGGGGGCGCCGGGGTCACCGTGGCGTGGGGCTGCGCGCGGGAGGCGGCCGGGCTCGTGAGCGCGGCGGCCTCCCGCTGAGAGCGGTCCTTCAGGGGCTGCGGGTCAGCGTCCCTCTCCCGGGACGCGCAGGGCGGCGCCCGGATCGCGTACGCCGTCGAGGACGGACGCGGCGGGAGCCGGGGCGGAACCCGCCGTCGCCCGCGCGAAGGCCGCCGCGCCGCCGACGAGCGGGACGCGCGCGGACGTACGGGCCAGGTCGAGGGTCAGGGTCGGTGTGCTGGACGGCGGGTCGATGAGGTCCTTGTCGGTGCCCGCGACGATCAGCGCGAGGCGGTGGCCCTTCGGCACGACGTGGTCGGTCGCCGCGAGGTCGAGGGTGATCGTGTAGGCCTTGCCGGGCGTGAGCGGGACGCCGTGGCCCGAGGTGCGGTGGCCGAGGTCGGCCCAGCCACGGCTCAGGACGGTGAAGTCGACGTCCGCCGTGACCGCCTTGGTCCCCAGGTAGCAGGAGCTGTCGCCCGCGGTGCTCGCGCCCCAGCAGGTGCGGTCGGTGAGCGTGGTGACGCCCTCGCCGGAGCCCGCGTAGTCGCGGATGGTGTCCGGGCCGAGGTCGACCAGGACCGCGGAGAGATGGGCCGTCGACGTGGTGGGGGTGGCGGTGACGGTGACCCGGGAGGAGCCGGAGAGCCGCAGGTCCCGGGTGAGCGGCCCGGTGGTGAAGCCCGCCTTCTCCGGGGTCGGCCGGTCGATGTGCGCGGCCCAGTCGGTCTCGCTCAGCGCCCGGTCGTCGGTGAAGGTCTCCGTTCCCGAGCCTCTGCGGAGTGCGAGGGTGCCGACGCCGGCCCGGGTGCCCGTGCCCGGGCGCAGGGTGGTCGCCGCGGTGGTGCGGGGCGGCCAGAGCGTCGAGGTGGTCCACTGGTCGGGGTGGCGTTCGATGTCGGCCATCGGCTCGTCGTCGATGCCGTTGTCGTAGCCGAGGAGTTCATGGTCGAACCAGCGGTGGAGGGTGTCGACGAAGGCGGCGCGGCGGACGTCGAAGGGGTCGACGTGACCGGTCTGGGAGAGCCAGATCTTGCGCTCGACACCGTGCCGGGCGAGGGCGTCCCACCACTGGCCGAAGTTCTTGGTGCGGACGTTGAGGTCCTGCATGCCGTGGACGAGGAAGACGCTGGCGCGCACCTTCGAGGCGTCCTTGACGTAGTCGCGCTCGGTCCACAGCGGTGTCCAGTCGCCGGTGCGCGGAGCCCCGTCCACCAACTTCTGCTGTACCGCGGCGCACTTGGCGCGGGCGTCGGGGCTGTCGACGTAGCCGGAGAGCCAGTCGGGGCCGGAGTCGTAGAGCGGGGCGCCCTGGGCGAAGTAGTAGTCGTACCAGGAGGAGATGGCGCTGATCGGCACGATGGTCTTCAGACCCCTGACGCCGGTGGCGGCGACGCCGTTGGCGACGGTGCCGTCCCAGCTCTTGCCGATCATGCCCGTACTGCCGTCGGTCCAGCCCGCCTTGGCGGTGACGGCGCCGGTGCGGGTGGTGTAGGCCCTGGCCCGGCCGTTCAGCCAGTCCACGACCGCCTTGGCCGACCGCACGTCGGAGCGGCCGCCCACGTCGACGCAGCCGTCGGAGCGGTTGGTGCCGGCGAGGTCGACACCGACGAAGGCGTAGCCGCGCGGCACGAAGTAGTTGTCGTAGAACAGCGGCATCTGGACGACGTGGCCGTTCGCGTCGTACGTCTTCAACTGACTCTCGTTGCCGCGCCCGCAGCACGAGTAGTAGGGGCTGGCGTCCATGATGACGGGAACCTTGCGGCCCTGCCGGGCGGGTTCGCGGGGGCGGACGATGTCGACGGCGACCCGGTCGGGCTGTCCGTCGCTGTCGCCGTCGAGCCCGGTGTCGACCCAGACGGACTCCCGGATCGCGTTCTCGTACGAGTAGACCGGGGTGCTCTCGCGCGGGGCGCCGTGTGCGGCGGTGGGGGCGAGGAACGCGGCCATCAGGGCGGCCACGGCGGCCGTCGCGAGCGATCTCCAGGTCGTGAAGCGCATGCGGCGCACGGGTATCGGCATGCGCGGAAGGTACCCCGGTCAACTCCCTTGCAAAAGAGGGGAGATGAGCGACGGGTGGGGTGGAGCGTCACATGTCGGCCGAATGGCGATCGTGTGACAGGGGTGGCCGTGGACATGACCGGGGCCACAGGGACTCAATAGGCTCCGGACAGACTTCATGCCCCCACGACTTGGAGCCCCACGTGCACCGCAGACTCATCGCCCCGGGCGCCCTGGCCGCCTCCCTGCTGCTGGCGATCCCGGCATCGGCGGCAAGCTACACACCCGGAGCACCGGGCATCGGCGACCCCTACTACCCGGCCTACGGCAACGGCGGATACGACGTCTCCCACTACGATCTGCGGCTCACCTACCAGCCGCGCACGGATGAACTGGAGGGCACGGCGACCCTGCTGGCGACCACCACGCAGGACCTGTCCCGGTTCGATCTGGACTTCCTGCTCGACGTGAGCGAGGTCCGGGTCAACGGCGCGAAGGCGTCGTTCTCGACGTCGGGCGAGCACGAGCTGGAGATCACCCCGGCGAAGCCGCTCGCCAAGGGGACGCCGATCACGGTCGTGGTCCGGTACAGCGGAGTGCCGTCCACGAAGTCCGCGTACGGCTTCTCGACCTGGCACCGCACGCCGGACGGCGCCATCGCGGCGGACGAGCCCGAGTCGGCGTGGTGGTGGTACCCGAGCAACGACCATCCGCTCGACAAGGCCACGTACGACGTGTCCGTGGCGGTCCCGGACGGCACCCAGGCGATCTCCAACGGCACACTCCAGTCGTCGAGTTCACGGCTCGGCTGGACCCGCTACAACTGGCGGTCGAACAAGCCGCAGGCCACGTACCTGACGACGCTCGCGGTCGGGAAGTTCGACATCACGACCGGCACGTCCGACGGCGGCGTCCCGGTCGTCAACGCCTACAGCAGGGACCTCGGCGACAACGACGGCGCGGCGCGCGCCAGTGTCGAGCGGACCGGTGAGCTGGTCGACTGGCTGAGCGGCTACTTCGGGCCGTATCCGTTCAGCTCCGCGGGCGGGTACGTCCCCAACACCACGACCGGGTACGCGCTGGAGACGCAGACGCGGGTCTACTACAGCCCCCGGCAGTTCGCGAACGGCTCCAACACCTCCGTGGTGGTGCACGAGTTGGCGCACCAGTGGTACGGCGACGACGTGTCGCTGAAGGGCTGGAAGGACATCTGGATCAACGAGGGCTTCGCGCGGTACGCGCAGTGGCTCTGGTCGGAGCACGAGGGCGAGGGCACGACGCAGGAACTCGCGGACTACACCTACGCCTCCCACCCGGCGGACGACGCGTTCTGGACGGTCGCGCCGGGCGACCCCGGGGCGGAGAACCAGTTCGACACGGCGGTCTACGACCGGGGCGCGCTGGCGGTGCAGGCGCTGCGCAACGAGGTCGGGGACGACGCCTTCTTCGCCGTCCTGAAGGGGTGGCCGAAGGAGCACGCGTACGGGAACGCGTCGGTCGACGACTTCCGGACGTTCGCCGAGCGGGTGTCCGGGCGGTCGCTCGCCGCGCTCTTCGACACCTGGCTGTTCCAGCCGTCGAAGCCAGGGGCCCCGGCGGCGCGGGGTGCGGGTCTGGTCAAGTCCGCGGAGACGGCGGCCCGAGGTTCGGTGCCACGTCCCAAGTCCTGGAAGAAGATCGCGGCGACCGACTCGGTCCACTCCGGTACGGCCCACGCGCGCTGAGGGGTCCGCTCGACAGGTCGCCGACGGGCCGAGGCGCCCCCGCGGGTCGAGGAGACCACGGCTGGGGCGCCCGCACCGCCCGACGTGCGAGCCGGTGTCCGACCCGCGTTCGCCTTCAGGGCTCCGCCCGGTCACGCCGGGGCCGCTGTCTCCAACTCGGCCGTCCGGGAAACCAGTTCAGCACGGCTGACAGCCTCGGCGCGGGTCGAGGGCACGGTGCAGGCGTGGGCGCCGGCCACCGCGCCGTACAGGGCGCAGCGCCGGAGCGGCTCCCCGGCCAGCCGCCCGAAGAGGAATCCGGCGGCGAACGCGTCCCCGGCGCCGTTGGAGTCGACGACGGGCGCCGGGGGCGGTACCGCGGGGACGTGGATCAGATCGTCCCCGGCCAGCAGGTACGCGCCCTCGGCGCCCGCCGTGGCGACGACCACCTCGGCCCGGCCCCGCTCCCTGACGCGCCGCATGGTCCGCTCGGGATCGGCGAGCGCGGTGGTGGAGACGAACACTATGTCGGCGGCGTACGCGAACGGCTCGTGGTACGGGTTCTCGCCGTCCCAGTTGTGCAGGTCGGTCGACAGGGTCACCCCGGCTTCCCGCAGGGCCGGCAGGGCGTGCGCGCAGGGGTGGGTGATGGACACGTGGGCGTGCCGGCTCGCCGCGGCCAGCTCCCGCACCGTCCGCTCGGGGAACCGGTCGGCGTCCCGGGAGCGGGTGTCGTCGTACAGGGACAGCCGCCGCCCGTCGGGGCCGACGAGGTTGACCGCACGCTTGGTGCCGGCGGGCTGGGGCACCGCCGTGAGCGGGATGCCCCGGTCGCGGTGCAGGGCCCGGACGAGGTCGCCCTCCGGGTCGTCGCCGAGCATGTCGAGGTGGTGCGTGCGCAGACCCAGCTCGTGCAGCCCGAGGGCGACGAAGTCCCCGGTCTGTCCGGCCCGTGTCTCGATCCCCGGGCGGATCATGTGGCTGTCGGCGTACGGAAGGGGCAGCTCGGGCACGTGCACGATGGTGTCCACGCCCGCGCCGCCGAGGACGAGGACGTCGATGTCGCGGCTCATGACTCTCCCTGTCGGATGCGACCAGCGAGTCAAGCAGGCTCCGACGATCACTGCAAGGAGTTGCGCAATGTTCCGCAAATCCTTGCGGTGGTGCGGCGCTTGACGGCCGCGTCACGCCCGCGCGGCCGTCGGCCGGTCCCCGTGGTCGTACACCGTCACCGCCGGCCCACGGCTCACCAGACGCGCCTCGACGAGCGGTTCCACCCGGTCCCATCTGCCGCCGGCCGGCCCGCAGCCGATGCGGGGCATGCGCACGGACGCCCCGAGCCCGACCGCCTTGTCCGTCGGCAGCCCGCGCGCGGTGTCGATGGCCTCGTAGCGCACGGGGACACCCTTGCTGCCGGTGCGTATGCCCCGCCGGCCGATCAGGTTCGCCACCCACAGGTCCCGTCCGACCTGCACGAACTGGGCGGCGCCCAGGCCGAAGTCGTTGCCCGCGCGGGCGCGGTGCCAGGCGCGGTACGCGGCCTCCGGCTCCGGCCGGCGGCGGGAGAGGGCCGGCACGAAGCCCTTTCCCCAGCCCCCCAGGTCGTTGCAGACATGGGCGATGACCTTGACGCCCTTGACCGACGGAACGGTGGCGTCACCCCGGACATAGCTGATCCCCGACATGACGCCACCGTGGAGGCGACCACGGACAGTGGCCCCGGCCCGTCGCCCGTGCGCTACTTCGTGAGTCCGCTCAGTTCCTCGTCCTGGGTCTTGGTGACCCGGCGGCGGACGCCGAACCAGCCGGCGACGAGCAGCACGGCGATCAGGGGGACGAGGAGGAGGGTCTTGCGGCCGACCTCGGGGTCGTTCCACATCAGGCCGAGGACGGCCAGCAGGAAGGCGATGGTGACGATCTCCGTCACCGGGCTGCCGCGCAGGCGGAACGAGGGACGGGTCACCAGGCCCTCCTTGGCGCGGCGGACGAACACCAGGTGGCAGATCATGATGATCACCCAGGTGCTGATGATGCCGAGCGACGCCACGTTCAGGACGATCTCGAAGGCCTGGCTCGGCATGAGGTAGTTCAGGACGACACCGAGCACGCACACCGCGCAGGTGAGCAGGATGCCGCCGTACGGCACCTGGCTGCGGTTCATCCTCGCGGTGAACCGGGGCGCCGAGCCCGCCATGGCCATGGAGCGCAGGATACGGCCGGTGGAATAGAGGCCGGAGTTCAGCGACGACATGGCCGCCGTGAGGACGACGAGGTTCATGACGTCACCGGCCGCCGGCACGCCGATCTTCGACAGGACGGTGACGAACGGGCTCTGGTCGGCCGTGTAGACCGAGCCGGGCAGCAGGAGGGCCAGCAGGACGACCGAACCGACGTAGAACACGCCGACGCGCCACATGATCGAGTTCACCGCGCGCGGGACGACCTTCTCGGGCTCCTCGGTCTCACCGGCGGCGACTCCGACCAGTTCCAGCGCGGCGTACGCGAAGATCACGCCCTGCATCACGAGGACGACCGGCATCATGCCGTGCGGCAGGAGACCGCCGTGGTCGGTGACCAGGCCCGGACCGGGTGTGTGGCCGCCGACCTCGTGCTGCGTGGCCAGCAGGAAGATGCCGATCAGCATGAAGCCGACGAGGGTGGCGACCTTGATGATCGCGAACCAGAACTCCATCTCGCCGAAGATCTTCACCGAGATCAGGTTCACGGCCAGCACCACCGCGAGGGCGATCAGCGCCAGCACCCACTGCGGGATGTCGGTGAAGAAGCTCCAGTAGTGGGTGTAGAGCGCGATCGCGGTGATGTCGGCGATCCCGGTCGTCGACCAGTTGAGGAAGTACATCCACCCGGCGACGTACGCGCCCTTCTCGCCGAGGAACTCGCGGGCGTACGAGACGAAGGACCCGGAGGAGGGCCGGTAGAGGACGAGCTCACCGAGGGCGCGGACCACGAAGAAGGCGAAGGCGCCGCAGACGAGGTAGGCGACGGCGAGCGCGGGGCCGGCGTCGTGGAGACGGCCGCCGGCGCCGAGGAAGAGCCCCGTGCCGATCGCGCCGCCGATGGCGATCATGTTGACGTGGCGGGCCTTGAGGCCCTTGCTGTAACCGGCGTCGCCCGCGTCGGCGGGCGACTGGGTCGCACCGGTGCGGGAGGCGGCCCCGGCCGTGTCTACGGCGTCCTTGCTCACGGGTGGATCTACCTTCTGGTGCGCCCCGCCACACGGGGGTGCGCGGGTGTCCGGATGTGCCGGGTCCGCGCTGTCTCCGACGATGCGCGGACCAAGGCGCCGCCTGCCCAGGAGGATCACCTCCCATGCGGTGGCACGCGTCACACCAGGGAACTTCTCACCCGGTGATCACAGGACACACGGTTTGTGACGGGTGTGTGGGGCCCGCACCGGGCCGCCGTCACGTCACCCGGCCGACCCCGGCAGGTCACGCCGCCCGGGCGGGTGCCCGGCGCCCCGCGCACTGCGTCGTCCCGCGCGGTGCCCGCTGCGCCCCGGTCCTGGGCAACCGCTTTCACAACACTGGTGGGACAGCAATACTGTTGCACCGCGCGGTCACCGGTTCACCGGAACGCGGTACGACGCGAGAGGCGAGGACCTGCCATGACGACGGACACCGGGGAGCCGACGCTCACGGTCGACGAGCTGGCCGCACGGGCGGGTGTCACGGTCCGCACGGTCCGCTTCTACAGCGCCCGGGGCCTGTTGCCGCCGCCGGTGATCGGACCTCGCCGTGTCGGCCACTACAGCCAGGAGCACCTGGCGCGGCTCGCCCTCATCGAGGAGTTGCAGCACCGGGGCATGACGCTGGCCGCGATCGAACGTCATCTCACGCAGTTGCCGCCCGGCCTGAGTGCGCACGATCTCGCCATCCACCGTGCCGTGGTGGCCTCCTGGGCGCCCGACGCGACGGAGGAGGTGACCCGTGCGGAGCTGGAGCGGCGGGCCGGGCGTCCCCTCGACGACGAGGACCTGGAACGGCTCGCCGCGATGGGGGTGGTCGAACGGGCCGGCGACTCCGTGCGGCTGGACCCCGGGCTGCTGCGGCTCGGGGTGGAACTCCTCGACGTGCCCCTCGCGCACGAGACGATCCTCGCCGCCCGGACCGTGCTGCTGGAACACTCGCGGGCGGCGGCCAACGCGTTGTCCACCCTGCTGCGGGAAGCGGTGGGCGACCGCGAGTCCGTGGCGGCCGTGAAGTCGCTGTCGGCCCATATGCAGCCGCTCGTGGTGCAGGCACTGCTCACGACGTTCCAGCGGTCGCTGAAGGAGGAACTGCGTGAGTGGCTCAAGGAGTCCTGACCGGGCTCCACGCGGAACTCACCGTCTCGTCGTCCCGACGGTGCAGGTCCCGACGGTGAGGGACGGGCCACCGGTTCGCCGGCCGGCGTCCGGCGCCCGTCCCGCGGAGCGCATCCACGTGCCACGGGGTGACGGGTCACCCCGTGGCACGTGCCGGGTCAGCTCGCGTCGGTGAAGCGCTCGCCCTTCTCCGCCTTCTCGACGAGCAGCGCGGGCGGGGTGAACCGGTCGCCGTAGCGCTCGGCCAACTGCCGGGCGCGGGCCACGAATCCGGCCGGTCCGGTGCCGGCGTCGCCCTCGTAGCCGTTGACGTACTGCAGGACGCCGCCGGTCCAGCCGGGGAAGCCGATGCCGAAGATGGACCCGATGTTGGCGTCGGCGACGGAGGTCAGGACGCCTTCCTCCAGGAGCCGGACGGTGTCCAGCGCCTCGGAGAAGAGCATGCGCTCCTTCATGTCCTCGAACGGGATCTCGTGGCCGGCCTGGGTGAAGTGCTCGCGCAGTCCCGGCCACAGCCGGCCGCGCCTGCCGTCCTCGCCGTACTCGTAGAAGCCGGCGCCGCCGCTGCGGCCGGGGCGGCCGAACTCGTCGACCATGCGGTCGATGACGGCCTCCGCCGGGTGGGTCTCCCAGGTGCCGCCCGCCTCCTCGACGGCCTGCTGCGACTCCTTGCGGATCTTGCGCGGCAGGGTGAGCGTCAGCTCGTCCATCAGGGAGAGGACCTTGGCCGGGTAGCCGGCCTGGGCGGCGGCCTGCTCGACGGAGGCGGGCTCGATGCCCTCGCCGACCATCGCGACACCCTCGTTGATGAACTGCCCGATGACGCGGGAGGTGAAGAAGCCGCGCGAGTCGTTGACGACGATCGGGGTCTTCTTGATCTGCCGTACGAGGTCGAAGGCACGGGCGAGCGCCTCGTCACCGGTACGTTCGCCCTTGATGATCTCGACCAGCGGCATCTTGTCGACGGGCGAGAAGAAGTGCAGCCCGATGAAGTCCTCCTGCCGCTCGACGCCCTCGGCGAGCGCGGTGATCGGCAGGGTGGAGGTGTTGGAGCAGAGGAGGGCGTCGGGTTCGACGACGCTCTGGATCTCCTGGAACACCTTGTGCTTGAGGGAGGTGTCCTCGAAGACGGCCTCGATGACGGCGTCGCAGCCCGCGAGGTCGTTCGGGTCCGCGGTGGGCGTGATGCGGGCGAGCAGGGCGTCGGCCTTCTCCTGCGTCGTCCGTCCCCGGGACACTGCCTTGGCGCACAGCTTCTCGGAGTACTCCCTGCCCTTGGCCGCGGCCTCCGCCGTCACGTCCTTGAGGACGACGTCGATGCCCGCACGGGCGCACGAGTAGGCGATGCCCGCGCCCATCATGCCCGCGCCGAGCACGGCGACCCGGCGGACCGGGCGCGGCTCGATGCCCTGGGGCCGGTTGGCGCCGGAGTTGACGGCCTGGAGGTCGAAGAAGAACGCCTGGATCATGTTCTTCGAGGTCTGGCCCGCGGCCAGCTCGACGAAGTAGCGGGCCTCGATGACCTGGGCCGTCTCGAAGTCGACCTGGGAGCCCTCGACGGCGGCCGCGAGGATGTTGCGCGGGGCCGGATAGGGCGCGCCGTTGGTCTGCTTGCGCAGGTTGGCCGGGAACGCGGGCAGGTTGGCCGCGAACTTCGGGTTGGCCGGGGTGCCGCCCGGGATGCGGTAGCCCGGCTTGTCGTAGGGCTGCTGGGACTCGGGGTTGGCGTCGATGAACGCGCGCGCCTTGGCGAGCATCTCCTCGGGGGTGGCGGCCACCTCGTGGACGAGGCCGTTCTCCTGGGCGCGCGTCGCGTTGTACTGCGTGCCCTGGAGGAGGACCTTCAGCAGGGCGTCGGCGATGCCCAGCAGCCGTACGGTGCGGACGACTCCGCCGCCTCCGGGGAGCAGGCCGAGGGTGACCTCGGGGCAGCCGATCTTGGTGCCGGAGGTGTCGAGGGCGACCCGGTGGTGGCAGGCGAGGGCGAGCTCGAAGCCGCCGCCCAGGGCGGCGCCGTTGATCGCGGCGACGACCGGCTTGCCCAGGGTCTCGATGCGGCGCAGGTCGCGCTTGATGGCGAGACCGCCGTCGAAGAGGTCCTGGGCGGTGTCGGGGGTGACCCGGATGAGGTCGCGCAGGTCGCCGCCCGCGAAGAAGGTCTTCTTGGCGGAGGTGAAGATCACGCCCCGGATCGAGTCCTTCTCGGCCTCCAGGCGGTCTGTGATCGCGGCGAGGGAGGCGCGGAACGCCTGGTTCATCGTGTTCGCGGACTGGTCGGGGTCGTCGAGGACGAGGGTGACGACGCCGGTCTCGTCCTGTTCCCAGCGGATGGTGGTGGGCTCAGTGCTCATCAGGGGATGCTCCGTAGATCCGTGATCCGTTGGGAAGGTCAGACGCGCTCGACGATCGTGGCGATGCCCATGCCGCCGCCCACGCACAGGGTGGCGAGGCCGTACCGCTTGTCCTGGCGCTCCAGTTCGTCGACGAGGGTGCCGAGGATCATCGCGCCGGTGGCGCCGAGGGGGTGGCCCAGCGCGATGGCGCCGCCGTTGACGTTGACCTTGTCGAGCGACAGGCCCATGTCCTTGACGAAGCGCAGGACGACGGCAGCGAAGGCCTCGTTGATCTCGACGAGGTCGATGTCGTCGATGGTCAGGCCGGCCTTGGCGAGCGCCTTGCGGGTGGCGGGCGCGGGCCCGGTGAGCATGATGGTGGGCTCGGAGCCGGAGACGGCGGCGGAGACGATCCGCGCGCGGGGGGTGAGGCCGTAGCGCTCGCCGACCTCGCGGGAGCCGATGGCGACGAGCGAGGCGCCGTCGACGATGCCCGAGGAGTTGCCCGCGTGGTGGACGTGGTCGATGGCCTCGACCCAGTGGTACTTCTGCAGGGCCACGGCGTCGAATCCGCCCAGGTCGCCGATGTCGGCGAAGGACGGCTTCAGCTTGGCGAGGGAGTCGGCGGTGGTGCCGGGGCGCAGGAACTCGTCGTGGTCGAGGACCGTGAGACCGGCCCGGTCCCTGACGGGGACGACGGACCTCTCGAACCGGCCGTCCTTCACGGCGGCGGCGGCGCGCTCCTGGGAGAGCGCCGCGTACTCGTCGACGTCGCGGCGGGAGAAGCCCTCGATGGTGGCGATGAGGTCGGCGCCGATGCCCTGCGGCACGAAGTTGGTCGCGAGGTTGGTCATCGGGTCGGCGAACCAGGCGCCGCCGTCCGAGGCCATGGGCACCCGGGACATCGACTCGACGCCGCCCGCGAGGACCAGGTCCTCCCAGCCCGAACGGATCTTCATCGCCGCGAGGTTGACGGCCTCCAGGCCCGAGGCACAGAAGCGGTTCTCCTGGACGCCGGCCACGGTGTCGGGCAGGCCCGCCGCGATCGCGGAGATACGGGCGATGTCGGAGCCCTGGTCGCCGACCGGGCCGACCACGCCGAGGACGATGTCGTCGATGGCGGCCGGGTCGAGGTCCGGGAAGCGGCGCTGCACCTCGTGGATGAGCCCGACGACCAGGTCGATGGGCTTGGTGCCGTGCAGGGCGCCGTTCTGCTTGCCGCGGCCGCGCGGGGTGCGGATCGCGTCGTACACGTACGCTTCGGTGCTCACTGGTAAGCCTTTCGGGGAGGGTTAGCCGAGCAGGGAACGGCCGATGATCTCCTTCATGATCTCGGTGGTCCCGCCGTAGATGGTCTGGATGCGTCCGTCGGTGAAGGCCCGGGCGACCCGGTATTCCGTCATGTAGCCGTAGCCGCCGTGCAGTTGCAGGCAGCGGTCGGCGACCCGCTTCTGGAGTTCGGTGGCCCACCACTTGGCCATCGAGGCGTGCACCGCGTCGAGTTGGCCGTCGGAGTGGTCGACGATGCAGCGGTCGAGGAAGGTGCGGGTGACGGCGCACTCGGTGGCCATCTCGGCTATCTCGAAGCGGATGTGCTGGAGTCTGGCGAGCGGCCGGCCGAACGCCTCGCGCTCCTTCACGTACTCGGTGGTGATCTCCAGCAGGTGTTCGGCGCCCGCGATGGCGGCGACCGCGATGCCCATGCGTTCCTGCGCGAGGTTCGTCATCAGGTGGACGAAGGCGCCGTTCGGCTCGCCGAGGAGGTTCTCCTTGGGCACGCGCACGTCGTTGAAGAACAACTCGGCGGTGTCCTGGGACTTCTGGCCGATCTTGTCGAGGTTGCGGCCCCGCTCGAAGCCCTCGCTGCCGCGTTCCACGACCAGCAGCGACAGCCCGTGCGCGCCGCCCTCGGGGGTGGTCCGGGCGACGACGATCACGAGGTCGGCGAGGATCCCGTTGGAGATGAAGGTCTTGGAGCCGTTGAGCAGGAAGTGGTCGCCCCTGTCCTCGGCGTGCGTCGTGATGCCCTGGAGGTCGGATCCCGCGCCGGGTTCGGTCATGGCGATCGCCGTGATGAGCGAGCCGTCGCAGAAGCCGGGCAGCCAGCGCCGCTTCTGCTCCTCGGTGGCGAGGCCGGTGAGATAGGGGCCGATGATGTCGTTGTGCAGGCCGACGGCGAGACCGGCGGCTCCCGCGCGGGTGAACTCCTCGGCGAGGACGGCGCTGTAGCGGAAGTCCGCGTTGCCGCCGCCCCCGTACTCCTCGGGCACCGCGAGCCCGAGGAGGCCCTGCCTGCCGGCGGCCCGCCAGGCCTCGCGCGAGACGATGCCGTCCTTCTCCCACTGCTCGTAGTGGGGCAGCACCTCCTTGGCGAGGAAGGTGCGGACGGTCTCACGGAACGCTTCGTGCTCGGCGGTGAAGATCTGCCGCTTCATGCGGGAACGGCCTTCCTGGTGTGCGTGCGGGGGTCCACGGTCGGGGCGTGTCGGCCGGACGGCCGGTCAGAGCCAGCCCTTGACGGTCTCGATGAGCCGGGCCGGTTCCGGGCCCACGGGCGTCACGTTGAGCATCGTCACCCCGGCCGCCCGGAAGGCGTCGACGCGCTCGCGGACGTAGGCCTCGGGGCCGCACAGCGACATCAGTTCGCAGAACTCGTCCGGCACGGCCGCCTCCGCCTCGGCCTTGCGGCCGGAGAGGTACAGCTCCTGGATGAGCCGGGCCTCCTTCTCGTAGCCGTACGCCACCGCGAGGTCGTTGTAGAAGTTCTTGCCCGGGGCGCCCATGCCACCCACGTAGAGGGCGACGCGGGGGCGGACGAGGTCGCGCAGGGCCACCGCGTCCTCGCCGATCGCGAGCGGGCCGCCGGCGACGACCTGGAGGGGGCCGAGCGACGGGTCGCGCAGCGCCCTGCCCTCGGCCAGGGCGGTCCCCCACACCTGGTGGGCCTTCTCGGGGATGAACAGCGTGGGGAGCCAGCCGTCCGCGATCTCCGCGGTCATCCGTACGTTGGCCGGGCCCAACGAGGCGACGTACAGCGGGACTTCGGGGCGCACGGGCGTGGTGAGGATCTTCAGTGGCTTGCCCAGGCCGCCGGGGCGGGGCATGTCGGTGATGCCGTGGTGGTCGATGACCTCCCGACGCAGGATGCGGCGGGTCAGTTCGATGGTCTCGCGGGTCCGGCCGAGCGGCTTGTCGTACGCCTTCCCGTGCCAGCCCTCGACGACCTGCGGGCCCGAGGCGCCGAGGCCGATGATCGCGCGGCCCCCGGAGACCGCGTCGAGCCCCGCCGCCGTCTGGGCGATCAGGGCGGGGGTGCGCGAGTAGACGTTCAGGATCGCGGCGCCGATCTTCATGCGCTCGGTGCGGGCGGCCAGGTAGCCCATGACCGTGGGCGAGTCGAAGCCGTAGGCCTCGGCGACCCAGACGGCGTCCAGACCGGCGGCCTCCAGGGCGGCGACCTCGTCGGCTGCCGCTCGCGCGTCGCCCGCGTAGTCGAGCGGGAGGGAGAGTTCCATCAGTCGTCGTCCTCGGTCAGCCGGGGTACGTCCCAGTCACGGGCCACGTCCGCGGTGTCGGCCCCCGGCAGGGCGGGACCGCCGCGCACGGAGGTGGGGGTGGTGGAGAAGCGCGGCGCGGGGGCCGGCTGGGTGATGCCGCCGTGGTCCACGAAGGTGCCGCGGGCCGCGAGGTGCGGATGGGCGGGTGCCTCGCGCAGCGAGAGGACCGGCGCCACGCACGCGTCGGATCCGTCGAACACCGCGGTCCACTCGTCCCGAGTACGGGTCTTGAAGCGGGCGGCGACCGTCTCGCGCAGTTCCGGCCAGCGGGCGAGGTCCTTGCGGGCGGGGCGCAGCTCCGGGACGCCGAGCAGGTCGACGAACGTGTCGTAGAACCGGCCCTCCAGGGGACCCACGGCCATGTGGCCGCCGTCGGCCGTCTCGTAGGTGCCGTAGTACGGGCAGCCGCCGTCGAGGAGGTTGGCGCCGCGCCGGTCCTGCCAGCCGCCGGCGGCCATCATGCCGTGGATCATCGCGGACAGGTGGGCGGTGCCGTCGACGATGGCCGCGTCCACGACCTGTCCCGCGCCGTTCTCGCGCGCGTGGTGGAGGGCGGCGAGGACGCCGACGACGAGGTAGAGGGAGCCGCCCGCGTAGTCGCCGAGGAGGTTCGCGGGGACGGCGGGGGCCTCGTCGGGCCTGCCGATCATGCCGAGGGTGCCGGTGAGCGCGATGTAGGCGACGTCGTGCCCGGCGCGCTGGGCGAGCGGGCCGTCCTGGCCCCAGCCGGTCATCCGGCCGTAGACGAGCTTCGGGTTGCGGGCGTGGCAGGCCTCGGGGCCGACGCCGAGGCGCTCCGCGACGCCGGGGCGGTAGCCCTCGATCAGGATGTCGGCCCGTTCGGCCAGGTCGAGGACCCGGGACGGACCGCTCTCGGCCTTGAGGTCGATGATCACGGACCGCTTGTTGCGGTTGGTGACGTCGTGGGCCGGATCGATCGCGAGGCCGGGGCCGTCGGGGCGGTCCACCCGCACGACGTCCGCTCCCAGGTCGGCCAGGAGCATGGCGGCGAACGGGCCGGGTCCGATGCCCGCCAGCTCGACGACACGCACCCCGGCGAGGGGGCCGTGCCCCGGCGTTCCTGTCACTGCCATCAAGCTCCCAGCACTGTGACACTACTGATGTGACATCAGCGATGTTAAGAACGTGTTCCACTCCGGGCAAGCCCCTGACGAGCAAGCGCTTAGTTAAATTCCCGGTGAGTGGAGATGACCGAAGGGGTCCGGAAGGGACCGGAGGGCCCGAAACGGACGCCATGGGCCGACGGTGAGGCCGGCTCCGGGGTCGGGATGTCGAACCGGTCCGCTTCCGCGATCGGCGCAGGTCCGACACCACGCTCGGGGCAGGTCCTGCACCACGCTCGGCGGGTCCTGCATCACGCTCAGGCCTGGTCCAGCTCAGCGACCAGCCGCTTGGGGGCGACGGCCCGGTAGCTCTCCTCGACCCAGTCGCACAGCAGCTCCGCCCGGGGAGCCCCCGACTCCTCCAGGGGTATGCGCACCCAGCCGGCCCGGCCCAGGCCGTAACCGGCGGGCTCCGCGCCGGGCGAGGTGAGCGCGTGCGCGTGCGTCTCCTCGTCCGTGAGCTTCACCGTGACGGCCAACGGGTGGCTGCCGTCGTCGACACCGAGGAAGACGAAGACCTTCTTGTTGGCCTTGGCCACGGTCTCGCCCCAGGGAAACTCCTCCGTGGCGCCGGGCAGGCCGAGCGCGAACGCGCGCACCTTCTGCCACTCTTTCAACGCGTTTTTCGGCACGGCCACCACTACCTCCGGCCTGTTCGTGCGACCTCGTCGCCCGGCTGCTCGTACCTCACGCTAGCCTCAGCCACCGACAACGGCGCTTCGCACACGACGTGGGGCCACCGCGCGGTCGAGCGCAGTCCACAGTGGGGAAGGTGTCATGAGCAGGCCGAACGGGACGGACCGCGCGTACGACGTCGTGCTCTTCGGAGCCACGGGGTTCGTCGGAGAGCTCACCGCGGAGTACCTCGCCGCGCACGCGCCCGAGGGGCTGCGGTGGGCGATCGCCGGACGCAGCGAGGAGAAACTGGAGCGCCTGCGGGAGCGGCTCGTCGGCGCGCCCGGAGTGCTCCGGGCGGACGTGACGGACCCGGACTCGGTCCGCGAACTCGCCCGGCACGCACGCGTGGTGGCCAGCACGGTGGGGCCGTACGTCACGTACGGGGAGGAGCTGGTGGCCGCCTGCGCGGATGCCGGGACCGACTACCTGGACCTCACCGGCGAGCCGGAGTTCGTGGACCTGATGTACGTGCGGCACGACGCACGCGCGCGGGAGACGGGCGCGCGGCTCGTGCACGCCTGCGGTTTCGACTCGATCCCGCACGACCTCGGCGCGTACTTCACCGTGGGACAGCTCCCCGAGGACGTGCCGCTGCGGGTGGACGGATTCGTCCGCTCCCAGGCGATGTTCTCGGGCGGCACGTTCAACTCCGCCCTCAACCAGTTCGCCCGGGGCCCGCAGATGATCGCGGCCGCCCGGGACCGCAGGCACCACGAGCCGCGGCTGATGGGCCGCCGCGCCGTGGCGCCGCTGGGCGCGCCACGGTTCGCGGGGGAGGTCGGCGCCTGGGCGCTGCCCCTGCCCACGATCGACGCCCAGGTGGTACAGCGCTCGGCGCGGGCCCTGGAGCGGTACGGACCGGACTTCCGCTACCGCCACTACGCGGCCGTACGCCGCCTGCCCGTCGCTCTCGGCGGGCTGGCCGGGGTGAGCGCGCTCTTCGCGGCGGCCCAACTGCCGTCGGCGCGGCGCTGGTTGTCCGACCGTTTCAAGCCGGGCGAGGGGCCGAGTGCGGCGCGCCGGGCGAAGAGCTGGTTCTCGGTGCGCTTCGTGGGCGAGGGCGGTGGCCGACGCGTGTTCACCGAGGTCGCGGGCGGCGACCCCGGCTACGACGAGACCGCCAAGATGCTCGCGGAGGCGGCGATGGCCCTGGCTCTCGACGACCTGCCGAAGACGTCCGGGCAGGTCACCCCGGCGGTGGCGATGGGTGACGCGCTGATCGGGCGGCTCCGCGCGGCGGGCATCACGTTCCGGGTGGCCGCGGTCCGGTAGCGCTGCTGCTCGACGCGGGACGCCCGGCGGTGCCGCCGGGTGGGCGAGGGGTGTCCCGGGCCGGTCGTGTCCGGCCCCGGCTCGGCGTCCGTCACGTCGCCCAGCCGGTCACCGTCCAGATCATCCCGCAGATCCAGGCGAGTCCGGCCAGGACGGCGAGGAGCAGCGCCGCCGTGACGGCGCGCTCGACGGGCTGGGCGGGGCCGGCTGCGGCCTTCGGAGCGCGGTGTGAGGTCATGCGGGCCGGCCTGCCGATCCGGGCCGCGCGGTCGCATCCGTGCGCGTACTCAGAAGACGTACTCGGTCGCCTCGTTCGGACGACCGGCTCAGGTGGTCCGCTCGGACGGCGCGCCAGGACGACGTGCTCACATGCCGCACGTGGAGACCGCGTTCGCGGTGCGCGGAGCCAACTGGGCGGCCGTGTCAGGCCGTTGCCTCCTGGAGGGCCCGCCTGCACAGCGAGTCCGCGCGGCGGGTGGATTCCGGGAGGCGGTACTTCGGGGTGAGCGCGAGCGTGTGCGCGCAGGCGTTGTCGAGGTCCACGCGGTGGCCGACGGAGACGAACACGGGCTTCACACCGTCCCGCGTACGCAGTGCGCGGCCGACCTCGTCGCGGTCGGCGAGGAGCGGTGAGGCGCTGCCGCGGTGGGGGCCCGGATCGTCGTAGGCGAAGGTGAACGGGTTCTTGGCGACGCCGATGGTGGGGAGTCCGGTGAGGACACCGAGATGGGCGGCGAGACCGAAGCGGCGCGGGTGGGCGAGACCGTAGCCGTCGCAGACCACCAGGCCCGGCGGGCAGGGCAGGGCGTCCAGTGCGGCGAGGACGGTCGGGATCTCCCGGAAGGCGAGGAGCCCGGGCACGTACGGGAAGGAGACCTGGCCGATCGCGGTGGCCTCCGCCACGACGTCGAGGGTCGCCGCGTCGAGGACGACGGCCGCCGCGGCCACGACGTCCCGCTCGTCGTCGTAGGCCACGTCGACGCCCGTGACGTGGCCGGTGCCGGGCGGCGGACCCGGCTCGTCGAGGACGACCCGCTCCCTCAACTCGTCCTGCACGGCGCGGGCTTGGTCCTCGGTGACGGGCCAGCCCGCCGGAATCCTCACGGTCTTCATGATGGAAGGAGCCTAGGACCTCACCCGCGCAGCGCCCCACCGGGCCGGAGGTAGGCTCGCGATCATGTTCGTACTGGAGCTGACCTACACCGCGCCGCTCGACGCCGTCGACGCCGTCCTGGAAGCCCATGTCGCCTGGCTGGACGAGCAGTACGCGGCCGGCTCCTTCCTCGCGTCGGGGCGCAAGAACCCGCGCGACGGCGGGGTGATCCTGGCCGTCGCACAGGACCGGGCGCGGATCGAGGAGATCATCGCGGGCGACCCGTTCGTCACCGCGGGCGTGTGCGCGTACCGCGTGACCGAGTTCGTCGCGACGAAGACGGCACCCGGGCTGGAGCGGTACCGCGAGCCGCTCGGCTGAGCGGCACCCCTCCCCCGGGTGACCGGCACGCGCCCGGTTCAGCGCTCCAGCCGGGCGACCCGTCCCTTCTCGCCGGAGGCCCAGCAGCCCAGGTCGGGTGCGCAGTCCACGGTGTCGTACGAGCCGGTGTCCAGGGTGCGCCAGGTGCGGCCGCCGTCGGTGGTCAGGTCGGTGCCGGTGGGGCCAACGGCGAGCGCGGATGTGCGGCTGTGCGGGAGCCAGGTGACGCCGGAGCGGTAGGCGGGCGGCGGCCGGTCGGCCGTCGTCCAGGTGCGGCCGCCGTCGGCGGTGACTGCGGCGGCCCGCGGCGACGCCTGGTCGGCGCGGTAGTCGCCGCCGACCGCGAGCCCGTGGACCCGGTCGCGGAAGGCGAGCGCGAACACGCCCCGTGCGGGGTCGCCCGCGGGGACGGGTGTGTCGGCGGCGGTCCAGGTCAGACCGCGGTCCGCGGAGTGCAGCACCCGCGCGCTCGCCGCCCCTCCCGTGGCCAGCCACACGTCGCGCGGCCCCGAGGTGACCAGGCACTGGCCGCTCGCGGCGAATCCGGCCTCGCCCTCCTGCGCGGCGGGCATGCCGCGGCTCGGCAGCACCTTCCAGGAGCGTCCGCCGTCGCTGGTCGACAGGATGCGGAACCGGCCGTCCACGGGGTCGCTCATCGCCAGGCCGTGGCGCGGGTCGAAGAAGGTGAGGCAGTCGTAGAAGGCCTTGGCGTCGGTGTTGCGGAAGGACTCGGTCCAGGTTGCGCCGCCGTCCTCGGTCCTGAGCACCCGGGAGGCCTCGCCCTCACCGATGGCGAGGACCACGGCCCGCCGCGCGTCGAACGCCTCGACGTCACGGAACTCCAGGTCCGCGGCGCCGGGCGGCGACACGTCGCGCCAGTGCGCACCGCCGTCGGTGGTGCGCAGCACGGTGCCCTTGGAGCCGGCCACCCAGGCGGAGTTCCGGCTGACGGCGGCCAGGCCGCGAAACCGCGCGTCCGTCCCGCTGTCCTTGAGCGCCCACTGTGGAGTCCGTGTCCGATCGTGCGACGGTTCGCGCGCCTGTGCGGGCACGGCCGCCGCGAGCGCCGCGGCGAGCGTGGCGACGCTCAACCCCACCGTGACCGACCGACCCGTGCGCCTCTTCTTCCCCAAGCCCCTCATGGCGGGCGAAGCTAGTCCACTCGCCCGATGCCGTCCAGATGGCCTCCGGCGGGAACCTCGGGGGCCCGTCCGGGTGTCCTCAGGGGTGTCCTGCGAGCACGGGACGGAATGGGACGGCCGCTGTCGGGGAAAGTGGATCTCCCCGGTACACGGCCCCGGTGACAGAGGTCACTCGGGTCACGGGTGCACGTGCCGTGTCATTTTTCCGTCTCTTCCAATGACCGGCGTCATCCACCCGGAGTCCGTCCAGTCGTCACAAGGGAGCAAAGGCGTTGTCCACCGTCATCGAGCAGCCCGTTGAGGCCCGCCTCGTCGCCGCCGCCCCGCGGATGCCGAGCATTCCCGCGACCCTCCACTACGACCGGACCGACCCGTTCGCCGTCCGCATGACCTTCCCCGCCCCCGCGACCCTCGAAGGCGTCGAGGTCTGCTGGACCTTCGCCCGCGAGCTGCTGGTGGCGGGCCTCGAGGACGCGGTGGGGTTCGGTGACGTACGGGTGCGGCCGTACGGCTACGACCGCACCGTGCTGGAGTTCCACGCCCCCGAGGGCACCGCGGTGGTCCATGTGCGCTCGGGAGAGGTACGGGACTTCCTGCAGCTGACGACCGAGCTGGTCCCGGTCGGTCTTGAGCACCTCCAGGTCGACCTGGACCAGGATCTCGCGGAGCTGATGCGGGGCACCTGCTGAGGAGCTGAGACCTCGTCAGCGGTCGTTGTCCAGAGGGGAGTTGAGCTCCCCTTAGTCGAACCCGCCGGCCATCGCGCCGTAGGTCCCCGTGTCCAGTGGCTCCCGCGCGGCACGACGGACCAGGGCGTGGGCGGCCTGCGCGATGCCCGAACCCGCGCTGACACGGGCCACCCCGAGAGCGGCCGGCTCGGCGACGGTGGGCGCGCCCGGGCCCACCATGATGTTCAGCGGTCCGTCGATGCCCCCGGCGAGCGCCTCGACCGTCACCGGGTCGACGGCTCCGGGGACGAAGACGCCGTCGGCTCCGGCGGCGAGGAACGCCGCGGCGCGCTCCAGGGTCTCCTCCACCCCGCCCGCACCTCGCAGGAACGTGTCGATGCGCGCGTTGACGAACAGTGGCACGCCCGCCGTGTCGGCGGCCGCGCGGGCCGCCGCGATACGGTCCGCCTGCTCGGCGAGGGGGCGCAGCGGCCCGGCACCCTCCGTGTGGAGGGCGTCCTCGATGTTCACGCCCACGGCGCCCGCCGCGAGCACCGCGCGGACGGTGTCGCCCACGCCCTCGGCGTCCGGCGCGTATCCGCTCTCGACGTCCGCGCTGACCGGCACGGCCACCGCGGCCGTGATCCTCGCGACGGCGGCCGGCACGCGTTCCCGGTCGAGCACGTCCCCGTCGGCGGCGCCCAGGTCCCAGGCGAGCCCGGCGCTGGTCGTGGCCACCGCCGCCGTGCCGGCCTGCTCGACGATGCGGGCACTCGCCGTGTCCCAGGCGTTCGGGAGGACGAGGGGCCGGCCGGGGACGTGGAGGGCGCGGAAGGCGAGGGCGGTCGCGCGGAGCTGTTCCGTGGTGGTCACGGAAGGAGCCAAACACGGGCCGGGACGCGGGGCTGGCAGGAATCCGGCATGAACGTGCGACACATCTCCGGCCAGGAACACCGGTTCGAAGAGCGCCCGGACGTCGGTTCGCGCGGCTCAGCCTCCGGTGGTCGCCGCCGTGGTCGAGGCGGTCGTCGCCGCCACGATGACCGCCGTCCTGACCTCCTGGATGACCTTCTTCAGGGCCGGGGCCGCCGCGCCGCCGCGTTCGGTGAGTTCGTCGATGCGGGCCTTGTGGAGCTTGCGCTCCTTCGCCGAGGCGAGGGTGCGCAGCTCGGCCGCGGTGGCGAGGGCGACGAGGGCCGCGTCGCGGTCACCGACCTCGGCGACCGGCACCGGCCCCTCCAGCACCTGGCGTGCCTCGGCGCGCAGCGCGTCCACGACGGGGATCCGGTCCAGGGTGTAGTCCACGGAGGGGAAGAGTCCGAGGACCCGCTTCTTCTCCGCCCGCAGGTATCCCTCGGCGGCCAGCTGCGCGCGGACGGCGTCCAGGGTGACCCGGGCGCGCAGCGTGACCCAGGCCTTCCACTTGCGGGGGCGGGACTCCGCGACGAGTTCGAGCAGCCCGTCGAGGACCAGGTCCCCGGTCCGGGAGTCGGGGTCCACCGGGGTGACGATGCCGTCGTCGTCGACGAGCAGCCCGCGCTGGGCCAGCTCGGTGAGGGCACCGGCGCGCACCAGGTGGTGGAGGTGGGTCGACCCGGTGACCTTGGGTTTCGTGGTGTCCCAGGCCAGGAGGTAGAGCCGGGCGGGCAGCGAGAGCGGGCCGTTCGGCACGGGATCTCCTTAGGTGTCGTGGGGGCCACGTTAATCCTTTGACAGCCCCCGGGGCCGTCCCTACGGTGTACAGCGGTTCTGTTGCCGTCGAATGGAGAAGGACGTTGCTCGTCTGAGGTCTGAGACACCGCGTCACACGCAGTCGGTTCTGTCCGGCTTCCGTGTGCGCAGCGTGCGACCTCGGCGTTCGAGCCGTCCTTCGGCACAGGGCCTTCTTCTCGCTCTCCTCCGAACTGGATCGTCGTCGCCTCGCGGTGTCCCGAACGCGTACCCCCGACCGTTTCCAGCAACCGCGAGGCCCTCATGTCAACCTTCCCCACCTCCATCACGTGCACCTCCCTGTCCTTCGCGTGGCCGGACGGCACCGACGTCTTCGACGACCTCCAGATCGCGTTCGGGCCGGGCAGGACCGGTCTCGTCGGAGTCAACGGGTCAGGAAAGTCGACGCTGTTGAAGCTGATCGCCGGCGAACTCACCCCGGCCGACGGCACCGTCCGGGTCGCGGGCGAGATCGGCCACCTGCCGCAGAGCGTCACCCTCGACACGGGCCTGCGGGTCGACGAGGCGCTCGGTATCGCCGCGCGGCGGGCCGCCCTGCACGCCATCGAGTCCGGCGACGCCGCCGAGGAACACTTCGACGTCGTGGGCGACGACTGGGACGTGGAGGAACGGGCCCTGGCCACCCTCGGTGAGCTCGGCCTCGGGCACGTCGACCTGGACCGCACCATCGGCGAGGTGTCCGGCGGCGAGTCGGTACTGCTGCGGCTTGCGGCCCTGCTGCTGCGCCGCCCCGACGTCCTCCTCCTCGACGAACCCACCAACAACCTCGACGTGTACGCGCGACAGCGGCTGTACGCGGCCGTGGAGGCCTGGTCCGGCGTCATGGTCGTGGTCAGTCACGACCGCGAACTCCTCGACCTGGTCGACCAGATCGCCGACCTGCACTCCGGCGGGGTCACCTGGTACGGCGGCAACTTCTCGGCGTACGAGGAGGCCCTCGCCGGCGAACAGGAGGCGGCCGAGCGCATGGTGCGTGTCGCCGAGTCCGACCTGAAGAAGCAGAAGCGCGAACTGGTCGACGCACAGGTCAAGTTGGCCCGGCGCAAGCGGTACGGCCAGAAGATGAACGACCAGAAGCGCGAGCCGAAGATCGTCATGGGGGCGCGCAAGCGGTCGGCGCAGGAGTCCGCGGGCAAGCACCGCATCCTGCACGAGGAGAGGCTCAGCGAGGCGAAGGAGCGTCTCGACGAGGCGGTGGAGGCCGTACGGGACGACGACGAGATCCGCGTCGATCTGCCGCACACGGCCGTACCGCCGGGGCGCACCGTCCTCACGCTCGAACAGCTGGAACTGCGGTACGGCGCGCGGGTGGACGGCATGTTCGACCTGCGTGGCCCCGAGCGGATCGCGCTGATCGGGCGCAACGGAGCGGGCAAGACGACGCTCCTGCGCACGATCGCGGGCGAGCTGGACGCCGTGTCCGGTGACGCCCGGGCCCATGTGCCCCTGCGGTTCCTGCCGCAGCGGCTCGACGTTCTCGACGACGAACTGACCGTCGCCGAGAACGTCGCCCGGTACGCGCCCACGGCCACCAACAACCGCGTCCGGGCCCGGCTGGCCCGCTTCCTGTTCAAGGGGGCGAAGGCCGACCAGCGGGCGGCGACACTCTCCGGCGGCGAACGCTTCCGGGCGGCGCTCGCGGCCCTGATGCTCGCCGAGCCCGCCCCCCAGCTGCTGATGCTCGACGAGCCGACGAACAACCTCGACATGGCGAGCGTCCGCCAGCTCACCACCGCCCTGGAGTCCTACGAGGGCGCACTCGTCGTCGCCAGCCACGACATGCCGTTCCTGGAGTCGATCGGCATCACGCGCCGGCTGCTGCTGGAAGGAGGAGAACTGAAAGAAATCGCTCCGGAAACTGTCGGGTATCCCTTCTAGTGCGGACGGCGGGGGCGGCCTAGCGTCGGGTGTGACGGTGCCCGACGTGAAGCTGGGGGCTTTCGCGCGCTTCGAGCGCGCCGCACGTGCGCCGACGACCCCCTGCCGAATCGGAGACCTGCCTGTGCCCAGCCGCAAAGCGCTCGTACGCCGTCCCGGCCCCCGCCTCGCCGAGGGGCTGGTGACGCACATCGACCGCGCCCCGGTCGACGTGGAGCGGGCGGTCGCGCAGTGGGAGGCGTACGTCGAGGTGCTGCGCGCGCACGCCTGGGAGACCGTCGAGGTCGACCCGGCCGACGACTGCCCGGACGCGGTGTTCGTCGAGGACGCCGTCGTCGTCTTCCGCAACGTCGCCCTGATCGCCCGCTCCGGCGCGGAGTCCCGGCGCGGCGAGAGCGCCGGGGTCGAGGAGGCCGTGGAGCGGCTCGGCTGCTCGGTCAACCGGATCCGGGAGCCGGGCACCCTCGACGGGGGCGACGTCCTGAAGGTCGGCGACACGATCTACGTGGGCCGGGGCGGGCGGACCGACGCGGACGGCGTGCGGCAGCTGCGCGCCGTCTTCGAGCCGCTCGGGGCGCGGGTCGTGGCCGTCCCTGTCAGCACGGTGCTGCACCTGAAGTCGGCGGTCACCGCGCTGCCCGACGGAACGGTGATCGGGTACGAACCCCTCGTGGACTCCGCCGCCCTCTTCCCGCGCTTCCTGCCGGTGCCGGAGGAGTCCGGGGCGCACGTGGTGCTGCTGGGCGGCGGGAGGCTCCTGATGGCGAAGAGTGCCCCGAAGACCGCGGAACTGCTCGCGGACCTCGGACACACACCGGTCCTGGTCGACATCAGCGAGTTCGAGAAGCTCGAAGGATGTGTGACGTGCCTCTCGGTCCGGCTCCGGGAGCTGTACACCTGACCGAGTGATCAAGACGCTCGTGGGTACCCGCCGACCTGCCGTTCCGAACCGCTTCCGGAGCGCTTTCGTGGGGTTCCAGGGAGTGAGCGATCTTGCCCGAAACCCTGCTGATCAGCGCTCTTTACGGAGTCCTTAACCTACGGCAACGTAACCTACGGATACGTAGCCTACGATGCCGTAGGTTGGCTTCTCCGCTCGTAGTAGTCCCCGTCCCCCTCTGGAGCAACCGTGACGATCACTTCCCCTCACCTCGGCAGCCCGTCAGCCGCCTGGACCGACGCACGCCTGCTGTACGCGTTGGAGGAAGTGGTCGAGACGGAGCTCAACCGCCACCTGAAGGTGGCCAAGGACTGGATGCCGCACGAGTACGTGCCGTTCAGCGACGCCCGTAACTTCCCCGGTCTCTTCGAGGACGGCGAGGCCTGGGACAAGGAGCAGTCCAAGGTCACCGAGATCGGCCGCATCGCGCTGGTCGTCAACCTCCTCACCGAGGACAACCTCCCGAGCTACCACCACGAGATCGCCTCCCTCTTCGGCCGGGACGGCGCCTGGGGCACCTGGGTGCACCGCTGGACCGCGGAGGAGGGCCGGCACGGCATCGTGATGCGCGACTACCTGCTCGCCTCGCGCGCCGTGGACCCGGACAAGCTCGAGGCCTTCCGTATGCAGCACATGAGCGAGGGCTTCGAGTCGGACAACCGCCACTCGATGCTGCACTCCGTCGCGTACGTCGCGTTCCAGGAGCTGGCGACCCGGGTCTCGCACCGCAACACCGGCCACCAGTCGGGCGACCCGGTCTGCGACCGCATGCTGGCGCGCATCGCGACCGACGAGAACCTGCACATGGTCTTCTACCGCAACCTCCTGAAGGCCTCGTTCGAGCTCGCCCCCGACCTGACGATGCAGGCCGTGCGGGACGTCGTGGTCAACTTCCGCATGCCCGGTCACGGCATGCCCGGCTTCGAGCGCATGGCCGCGCAGATGGCCATCGGCGAGGTCTACAACATGCGTATCCACCACGACGACGTGCTGCAGCCGGTGCTGCGTCACCTGAAGGTGCTCGACATCGACGGCCTCGGCCCCGAGGGGCTCCAGGCCCAGGAGGAGCTCGGCTTCTTCATGGGCGGCCTCGACGCCGAGGCGTCGAAGTTCGACGAGAAGCTCGCGGCCCGCAAGGCGCGCATGGCGGCCCGCGCGAACGCGTAGGCCCCCGCGCGGTCCCGCGCTCGACCCCCGTCTCCTGTCCCCGCTCGCACGGGGTACGTGAGGCGGGGGTTCTCGCACGTTCAGGGGGACGGGGCGACTGGATGCGCATCGGCGCGTCCCGGTTCTGGAGACCGGCGCGCGCCCGCCCGCGCGCTACGACCCCGCCCCCGCGTCCGAGGACGGCGGCTCACCGCTCGGGCGGTCGTCGCCCAACCAGGCCGGAAGAGGGGCCGGTTCGGCCCCGCGCCCGGCACGACCGGCGAGACACCCGCGAACTCCCGTACGGGAGAGGGGCGTCGGGAGCGCCTTCCGGAACGGCGGAACCCGTCCCCGGGCCTGACTCCGCAACCCGCCCGGACGCGCCCCCGGATCCTCACCGCGGAGCCGACCGGTCACCTCAGGGTTCTCCGGTGCCTGGCGCCACCGGAGGAGCGCGGTGCGTGCCCTGTCATTCGCGGGCGCGGCGCAGACCCAGGCGCTCCTTCTCGGAGAGTCCTCCCCACACGCCGAAGCGTTCGTCGTTGCTCAGCGCGTAGTCGAGGCACGCGGACCGCATGTCGCACATCCCGCAGATGCGCTTCGCCTCGCGCACCGAACTGCCGGGCTCGGGAAAGAAGAAGTCCGCCCCCGTCTGCGCGCACAGCGCCTGCTGCTGCCAGGCGATGTCGGACGGAGTGATCGTTTCCATGGGCATGTTCAGGATCGTGCCCCGCCGCGAAAAACGTTCGATCAACGCGGGATCAACGCGGGATTCCGACGCCTCCGGCGGCCCCGATGATGCCCCCGCGGGACGGTCCTGAGCACGGCGGCGCGCGGGGGGCGACGAGAACCATGCGAATCCGCCCGGCCACCGAGCGTAGCGGCGCGGGGTCTCGGGACGGGAGTGCGCGTCCCGGCCGCGATTGTCGGTGGGCGGTGGAAGACTCGGTGTCAAAGGCAGCGGGACCCCTCAAAGGAGGGCAATGATGCTCACCACCCGTTTCGTCAACGGCTCGCCGAACTGGCTGGATGTAGGCACATCCGACATCGACGGCGCCATCTCCTTCTACGGAGCCCTGTTCGGCTGGCAGTTCACGTCGGCGGGGCCCGACGCCGGTGGTTACGGCTTCTTCCAGATCGACGGGAAGACCGTCGCCGGCGGCATGCAGACCACCCCCGAGCAGGGCCCCCCGTCCTGGAACGTGTACTTCCAGAGTGCGGACGCCGAGGCCACGGCCAAGGCGGTCGAACAGGCCAGGGGCGCCGTGCTGATGCCACCCATGGACGTGATGGGCGAGGGCCACATGGCGGTGCTGGCCGACAAGGCGGGCGTGCCCTTCGGGATCTGGCAGCCGGCCCGGACGAAGGGCCTGGGCCTCGCCACGGACCCGGGCTCGCTGTGCTGGGTCGAGCTGTACACCCCGGACATCGCGGCGGCCGCCGCGTTCTACAACGCGGTGTTCGGCTGGGAGACCTCGGCGGTCCCGTTCCCCGGCGGCGTCTACACCTGTATCAATCCAGCCGGTTCGGAGGACATGTTCGGCGGCGTGGTCCCGCTGGCCGACGACCCGGTCGAGTCCGCTTCCGGGGCGTACTGGCTGCCGTACATCGAGGTCGCCGACACGGACGCCGTGGTGGCGAAGGCCCAGGAACTCGGCGGTACGGTGCGGATGCCCGCGACCGACATGGAGGGCGTCGGCCGCGCCGCCAAGCTCACCGATCCGTACGGGGCGCGCTTCGCGGTGATCAAGAGCGCGCAGCAGCAGGGCTGATCCTCCGGCCGGAGGGGCCCGGAACCCGGGCCGCCGCAAGGCGAAGGGGCCCCGTCCCGGTGCGTACCGGGGCGGCCCCTTCCGTGTTCGGGTGCTGCCAGGATCCGCGCTCCGGCCTGGCGGTCGGTCCGGTCGGGTCCGTCCCGGTCGGCTCGTTCGGTCAGGGTCACCCTGCGAAGGGGCACGGGCGCCCGCGCCGAGCGGACCCGGGTGGGGGCGCCGGTGCTCGCGCCCGGTCCAACTCACGCGATTCCACTCCTGGATGGCTCCGCTCGGAATCCGGCACCCGGGTACCGCCACTCGGATTCCGTCGCTCGGATTCCGTCGCTCGAAGGCCTCCGCCGAAGGGTTACGCCGAGCCCCGGACCACCACGGTCGTCGGCAGGACGACACCGGAGCGTTCGGGGTCGGTGTCCGTCCCCCTCCCGCCCTCCAGGCCCCGGATCAGCATCCGGGCCATCAACCGGCCCATCTCCTCTATGTCCTGACGGACCGTCGTGAGCGGCGGGTCCGTCTGCTCCGCGATCGGCAGCATATCGTCGAAGCCGATCACGGCGACGTCCTCGGGGACCCGCCGCCCGGCCTCGCGCAGGACGCGCAGCACGCCGAGGGCCGACAGGTCGTTCGCCACGAACACGGCGTCCACGTCCGGGCGGCGCTCCAGCAGCTCCCGCATCGCGCGCTCCCCGCCAGAGGGCGTGAAGTCGCCCTCCGCCACGAGGGCCGGGTCGACATCGCCCACGACGTCCCGGAAGCCGTCGAGGCGGTCGACAGCGGAGGTCTGGTCGAGGGCGCCGGTGATGTGGGCGATGCGGGTGCGGCCGAGGCCGATGAGGTGGCGCACCGCCTGCCGGGCACCGCCCCGGTTGTCGCAGTCGACGTACACCGACTCGCGGTCGCTCCCGCCCCAGTCGGGCCGCCCGCCGAACACGGTGGGCACGCCCGCCCCGTGGATCAGGCCGGGCAGCGGGTCGTCGAGGTGCAGCGAGAAGACGAGCGCTCCGTCGACGTGGCCACCGGCGAGATAGCGGGCGACGCGCGCGTGGTCGTCGCGGCCCTCCGTGAGCAGCAGCACGAGTTGCGAGTCGTGCGCCGTCAACTCCTTGCTGATGCCGCGAAGTTGGTGGGCGAAGAAAGGGTCGGCGAAGACGCGGGTCTCCGGTTCGGCGATCACGACGGCGACGGCGTCGTGGCGGCGGGTGACCAGGCTGCGCGCGGCCTGGTTCGGCACGTAGCCGAGTTCCTCGACGGCTCGGCGTACCCGCTCCGCGAGCGGCTCGCGCACTCCGTCGCCGCCGTTCACCACCCGGGACACGGTGGCCCGGGAGACTCCGGCCCGCGCGGCCACGGCCTCCAGCGTGGGGCGCGACACGGTCTCGGTCATGCAGGGCACCTCCTCGGCGGATGCGGATCAGGATAGCCGCGCCGCAGCGGGGGGTGCCGTGCGGATCAGTGCGAACCCCGGTGTGCGGGGCGCCGTTCAGAGCCGCATCCGCCGAGGAGGGCGGCACTCCCCGCGGGCGGCGGGCGGTCCCGGGCGCCGGCCAAGTCAGCGCCTCCGGCCGCGCGGGCAACCGTGCCGAGTCACTGTCCGAGGCGGCACCCTCCCGGCGCGCGGGGAAGGCGTTCCGGGCGCCGGCCGACTCGGTACTCCCGTAACACGGCACTCCCGCAACGCGGGACGGCCGTTCCGAGGCGCCGGCCACGCGGACTCCCCCGATGCGGAGCACGTGCAGACGTTCCTGGGCGGCCACCGAGGCGAACCGCCTCAGCACGGGGCGGACCCTCCAGGACGCCGGCCAACACCGCGCCCGCGGCGTCGAATCGAGGACGTCGAGCGGGGCCGGCTCAGGCGCCCGGCGGCTCCGCGTCCTCGTGCCTGGCCCGGCTCGGCTGGACCCGCTTGGGCTCGCCCGGCATCTTCGGATACTCGGGCGGATACGGGAGGTCACCGAGGCCGTGGTCGTGTTCGTCGCGGCTGGCGAGCTCCAGCAGGGCCTCCAGCGAGAAGGCTTGGTCGTCCATGTCCGCGTGCACGTCGCCGAGTTCGGCGAAGCGGGCCGGCATGGTCGCCAGGTCGAAGTCCCGCGGCCGGGCGTCGTCCACCTCGTCCCAGCGCAGCGGCGCGGAGACGGGCGCGTGCGGCCGGGGGCGTACGGAGTAGGCGGAGGCGATGGTGCGGTCGCGCGCGGTCTGGTTGTAGTCCACGAAGATCTTCTCGCCCCGCTCCTCCTTCCACCAGGCGGTGGTGACGTGGTCGGGCATCCGGCGTTCGAGTTCGCGTCCGACGGCGATGGCGGCCCGGCGCACCTGTGTGAAGGTCCAGCGCGGCTGGATCGGCACGAAGACGTGGAGGCCGCGGCCGCCGGAGGTCTTGGGCCAGCCGCGCAGGTCGCCGTACTCGTGAAGCACCTGGCGCAGCTCGTGGGCGGCGCGGACCGCGTCCGTGTAGTCGGTCCCGGGCTGCGGGTCGAGGTCGATCCGGAGTTCGTCGGGCCGGTCGACGTCGTCGCGGCGCACCGGCCACGGGTGGAAGGTGAGCGTGCCGAACTGCGCGGCCCACAGCACGGCGGCCGGCTCGGTGGGGCACATCTCGTCGGCGCTGCGCCCGCTGGGGAAGGTGATGTGGGCGGTGGGGATCCAGTCGGGCATGTTCTTGGGCGCCCGCTTCTGGAAGAAGGACTCGCCGGCCACGCCGTCGGGGTAGCGCTCCAGGGTGGTGGGGCGGTTGCGCAGGGCGCGCAGGATGCCGTCGCCGACGGCCAGGTAGTACTGGGCGAGGTCCAGCTTCGTGAAGCCGCGCTCCGGGAAGAAGATCTTGCCGGGACTGGACAGACGTACGGTCCTGCCGGCTGCCTCGAGTTCCACCGCATCGCCCATGCGAGCCACGGTAGGCGCAGTGCCGTGGCCCCGCACACCGGGCGGATGCCCGCGGTTGCGCGGAGAATCGGAGCATGGACCTGCCGGTGATGCCGCCCGTGAAGCCGATGCTCGCCAAGTCCGTCGCGAAGATCCCGCCGGACATGCACTACGAGGCCAAGTGGGACGGATTCCGCGCCATCGTGTACCGGGACGGCACGGAGCTGGAGATCGGGAGTCGCACCGGCAAGCCGCTGACCAGGTATTTCCCTGAGCTGGTCGAGGCGCTGCTCGATCGGTTGCCGGAGCGCTGTGTGATGGACGGCGAGATCGTGATCGCCCGGGACGGCCGGCTCGACTTCGACGCGCTCACGGAACGGATCCACCCCGCGGACTCGCGGGTCAGGACGCTCGCCGAGCGGACCCCGGCCTCCTTCGTGGCGTTCGACCTGCTGGCGCTGGCCGACGAGTCGCTCCTCGACGTCCCGCTGGGCGACCGGCGCGCGCTGCTGGTGACGGCCCTGTCCGGAGTGACCGCGCCGGTGCACCTGGCGCCGGCGACCACGGACCGCGAGGTGGCGCAGCGGTGGTTCGAGCAGTACGAGGGCGCGGGACTCGACGGAGTCGTCGCCAAGCCGCTCACGCTGCCGTACCTGCGGGACGAGCGGGCCATGTTCAAGATCAAGCACGAGCGGACGGCGGATGTCGTCGTCGCCGGGTACCGCTTCCACAAGAGCGGGCCGGTCGTCGGGTCGCTGCTGCTCGGCCTGTACGACGACCGGGGCACGCTCCAGCACGTCGGGGTGAGTGCCGCGTTCACGATGAAGCGGCGCGCGGAACTGGTGGAGGAGTTGGAGCCGCTGCGTCTGGAGGACGTCTCGGAGCATCCGTGGGCGGCCTGGGCGCAGGAGTCCGCGCACGAGTCGGCGCGGCTGCCGGGCGCGCCGAGCCGGTGGTCGGCGAAGAAGGACCTGTCGTGGGTGCCGATCAGGCCCGAGCGGGTGGCTGAGGTGGCGTACGACCACATGGAGAACGGTGCCCGGTTCCGGCACACCGCCCGGTTCCGCCGATGGCGCCCGGACCGGACCGCGGAGAGCTGCACGTACGGACAACTGGAGGAGCCGGTGGGCTACGACCTGGCGGAGATCTTCGGGCCGCGGGACTGACCGCGGGACGTGGAACGGCGGCCTCCGCGGTTCCGCTTCACTCTCCCCCGATCATCTCGCTGAGCCGATCAGCCCAGTCGACGCGCGCAATCAGAAACGATCGGGTATGGCCACCGATGAACTGATGAACGCACAATCGACGGCACGAGACGGGTGGCACGGTGGGCATGCGAAAGATGGTGCGGACGCGGCGCGGCGCATGGACGGCGGCGCTGCTGGCCGTCACGGTGACGGGCTCCCTGATGACGGGCTGCACCGCGGGGGACGGCAAGGGCGGCGGCCCGACCGACGACGGCAGGGCCCGGGTTCCGAGCACCGGTCCGAGCGACAGTCCGAGCGCCTCCGCGAGCACCGGTCCGGTGCTCGCGGTGAAGATCGACAACGTGGCAGCGGCCCGCCCGCAGACCGGTCTCGACGCGGCGGACGTGGTGTACGCGGAGCAGGTCGAGGGCGGTCTGAGCCGGCTGATGGCGGTGTTCGCGAGCACCTTCCCGAAGGCCGTCGGGCCGGTACGCAGCGCCCGTGAGTCGGATCTGGAGCTGCTGAGGCAGTTCGACGAGCCGACGCTCGCCTTCTCGGGGGCCCAGCACAAGCTGCTTCCCCTGATCGACAAGGCGCCGCTGCACCCGCAGCTCCCGGGGAAGGTGCCGGACGCCTGGTACCGGGGCAACGACAAGGCCGCGCCGCACAACCTCTATCTGCGTCCGCAGCGACTCGTCGGGGACGCGCCGGGCGACGCCGCGCTGAGCACGGGCTTCCGCTTCGGCTCGGCGCCCGCCGGAGGCAAAGCGGAGACCTCCCGCACGGTGAAGTTCCCGTCGGCCAGGTTCACCTTCACCTGGTCCGCCGAGCGCAAGCGCTGGACGGTGGCCATGGACGGCACGCCGACCGTCACCACGGAGGGCACGTCGGTCGCGCCGGCGACGGTGGTCATCCAGTACGTCAAGGTGCGCTCGTCGAAGTACCACGACGTCCTCGGCAACAACACCCCGTACACCGAGTCGGTCGGTTCGGGCACCGCGACGGTGCTGCGCGACGGCCGCGCCTACGACGCCGACTGGAACCGGTCCGACGCGTCGGACGGGACGGACTTCACGACGCCGGACGGCGCGCCGATGAACTTCGCCCGCGGACAGGTCTGGGTCGTCTTCGCCAAGGCGTGAGCGCGGACGGCGGACGGCTCCCTACGGCTGGGCGCCGAGGGGTTCCGCTGGGTGGCGGAGTCCCTCGGCGGCGTCCGCGACCCGCTGGATGAGGTCGAAGAAGAGGGTCTGTTCCTCGGCGCAGAGCGGGCCGAGGAAGACCTGGTTCATCCGCGCGGTGCGCACGGTCAGCTTGCGGTGGGTGCGCAGCCCCTCGTCGGTGAGCCGGAGCAGGAAGCGCCGGCCGTCCTGCGGGTCACGCACCTTGTCGAGCAGCTCGCGGCGCCCGAGCCGGCTGATGACCTCGGCGATGGTGGACCGGTCGAGCCCGACCCGCTCCCCCACCGTGCGCTGGTCGAGGCCGGGCTCGGCGACCAGCGCGTTCAGGACCGCGAACTGGGGTGAGGTGATCTCCTCGGAGACCATCGTGTTCCACAGCAGGTAGTGGGCCTGCTGGAGTCGCCGGGCCAGGTGCCCGGGGTGGGTGGAGAGATCCACCGCGGCCATGTGCGCTCCTCGGGTTCCGGTACGCGCTTCCGGATGCGCGTCACCCCGTACAAAATCGTCTGTGTACTGAACGATACCCGCCCGTTCCGTCCACTGTCCCACCCCGCGACCGCATCACAACCGGCCTCACACAAAGGGTATTGACGTTCCGGAACCGCGGTGGCAGCGTGTGGGAAAGCTCGTGGAAATAATCAGTGCCCTGAGTAATTCGGGCACCGGGCGCTCGGGAGAGATGGGGCTTCGCGGATGGACAAGGTGGTCGCCACGGCGCTGGAGGCGGTGGCCGATGTGCCGGACGGCGCGACACTCGCGGTCGGCGGCTTCGGCCTCAGCGGTGTGCCGAACGTGCTGATCGAGGCGCTCCACGAGCGGGGTGTCCGGGAGCTCGGCGTGGTCTCCAACAACTGCGGAGCCATGGAGTCCGGGCTCGCGGTCCTGCTGGCCGCGGGGCGGATCGCCCGCGTCACGGGCTCCTACATCGGGGCGAACAAGGAGTTCGCGCGGCAGTACCTGGCCGGCGAGCTGGAGGTCGAGATGATCCCGCAGGGCACGCTCGCCGAGCGGCTGCGCGCGGGCGGCGCCGGGATCCCCGCCTTCTACACGCCCGCCGGGGTCGGCACCCAGGTCGCCGAGGGGGGCCTGCCGTGGCGGTACGACGGCGCGGGCGGCGTCACGCTGGCCTCCCCGCCGAAGGAGGTGCGCGACTTCGACGGCACCCCGTACGTACTGGAGCGCGGCATCCGCACGGACTTCGCGCTGGTCCGCGCCGCGAAGGGCGACCGGCACGGCAACCTCGTCTTCAACAAGTCGGCGCGGAACTTCAACCCGCTCGCGGCGATGGCCGGCCGGGTGACGATCGCCGAGGTGGAGGAGTTGGTCGAGCCGGGTGCGATCGACCCGGACGCGGTGCATCTGCCGGGCGTCTTCGTGCAGCGGGTCGTGGCGCTCTCGCCCGCGCAGGCGAACGCCAAGATGATCGAGAAGCGGACGGTCTCGGCGCCCGCCGCCGACGGAAGGGTGAGCGGCTGATGGCCTGGAGCAGGGAAGAGATGGCGGCCCGGGCCGCGCGCGAACTCGCGGACGGTCAGTACGTGAACCTCGGCATCGGCCTGCCCACGCTGATCCCCAACCACCTCCCCCCGGGCGTCGAGGTGATCCTGGAGTCGGAGAACGGCATCCTGGGCACCGGCCCCTACCCCGCCGAGGACGAGGTCGACCCCGACCTGATCAACGCCGGCAAGGAGACCGTCACGGTCCTGCCCGGCGCCGCGTACTTCGACTCCGCACTGTCCTTCGGGATGATCCGCGGCGGGCACATCGACGTGGCCGTGCTCGGCGCGATGCAGGTCTCCGCCGGCGGCGACCTCGCCAACTGGGCCGTCCCCGGAAAGCTGATCACCGGCATCGGCGGCGCGATGGACCTGGTCCACGGCGCCCGCACCGTCATCGTGGTGATGACCCACACCGCGAAGGACGGCTCACCGAAGATCCTGGGGAAATGCGAGCTGCCGCTCACCGGGAAGGCGTGCGTCGACCGGATCATCACCGACCTCGGCGTCCTCGACGTCACCGACGAGGGCCTGGTGCTGGTGGAGACCGCCCCCGGTGTCACGGTCGAGGAGATCACCGCGAAGACCGCGGCCGAAGTCCGCGTCGCAGAGGAGATCCCGTCGTGAAGGACGTCTACATCCTCGACGCCGTACGGACACCGATCGGCCGGTACGGCGGTTCGCTGGCCGGTGTCCGGCCGGACGACCTGGCGGCCCACGCCATCCGTGAACTCCTCGCCCGCACACCGGACCTGGATCCCGCGCGGATCGAGGACGTGTACGTCGGCAACGCCAACGGAGCGGGCGAGGAGAACCGCAACGTCGGCCGGATGGCCGCGCTCCTCGCCGGACTCCCCACCTCCGTGCCGGGCGTGACCGTCAACCGGCTCTGCGCCTCCGGGCTGGAAGCCGTCGTGCAGGCCGCCCGCGCCATCGCCGTCGGCGACGCCTCGGTCGTCCTGGCCGGCGGCGTCGAGTCGATGACCCGCGCGCCCTACGTCCTGCCCAAGAGCGACCGCGCGTTCCCCGCCGGGCACACCGAGATGTACTCCACGACGCTCGGCTGGCGCATGGTCAACCCGCGGATGGACCCGCAGTGGACCATCCCTCTCGGGGAGTCCGCCGAACTCATCGCCGACAAGCACGGGATCACCCGTGAACAGCAGGACGAGTTCGCCCTCGCCAGCCACCGGAAGGCGGAACAGGCCCGGCGGAAGGGCCTGTTCGACGCGGAGATCGCGCCGCTGACCCTCCCGGTACGCAAGGGCGACCCGGTCGTGTTCGGCGCCGACGAGTGCGTGCGCGCCGACGCGTCGCTCGACGCCATGGCCCGCCTCGAGCCGTCCTTCCGCACGGAGCACGGCACGGTGACCGCGGGGAACGCCTCGCCCCTCAACGACGGCGCCGCCGCCCTGCTGCTGGTCGACGAGGAAGGGCTCGCCGCCACCGGCCGGGAACCCCTCGCCCGGGTCCGCTCGACCGGCGTCTCGGCGATCGAGCCGCAGTACTTCGGACTCGCTCCCGTCGAGGCCGTGAACCGCGCACTCGCCAAGGCGGGAAGGCGATTTGACGACGTGTCGACTCTGGAACTGAACGAGGCGTTCGCCGCACAGGTGCTCGGATGCCTCGCGGAATGGCCCGAGTTCGACCCCGCGATCCTCAACCCGCAGGGCGGCGCCGTCGCCCTCGGTCACCCCCTCGGCGCCTCGGGCGCCCGCCTCGCCGGCACCGTCGCCCACCAACTCGCCCGCGCGGGCGGTGGGGTCGGTGTCGCCACCCTCTGCATCGGCGTGGGCCAGGGCCTCGCCCTCGTCCTCGAACGCTAGGAAGTCGAGATGGCTCTCACTCAGTCGGACATCGACGCCGAGATCACGGATCTCCAGGACGCGTACGACAAGGCGGTCGCCGGCGGCGCACCCGCCCTGCACCACCCCGCACGCGACTACCCGCCCTACCGCAGCTCCCGGCTCCGGCATCCCCGGCAGCCGCTGGTCGCCGTGAGCGGCGACCCGGAGACCGTCGAACTGTCGGGCCCGGTCTTCGGCGTCACCGACATAACGGAGATCGACAACGACCTCACCCTGCAGCACCGGGGCGAACCGATCGGCGAGCGGATCACCGTCTCGGGCCGGCTCCTCGACCGCGCGGGCCGTCCGGTACGCGGCCAGCTCGTCGAGATCTGGCAGGCCAACGCGGCCGGCCGGTACGCCCACCTGCGGGAGCAGCACCCGGCACCGCTCGACCCCAACTTCACCGGCGTGGGACGCACACTGACGGATGATCAGGGGCGGTACGCGTTCACGACCATCAAGCCCGGACCGTACCCGTGGGGCAACCACACCAACGCCTGGCGGCCCGCCCACATCCACTTCTCGGTGTTCGGCACGGCGTTCACGCAGCGGCTGATCACCCAGATGTACTTCCCGAGCGACCCGCTGTTCCGTTACGACCCGATCCTGCGGTCGGTGACGGACGAGGGGGCCCGCCGCCGGCTGATCGCCGCCTACGACCACGGCCTCTCCCGGCCCGAGTTCTCCCTGGGCTACAGCTGGGACATCGTCCTCGACGGCCCTTCCGCCACCTGGATCGAGGAGGGCCGTTGACCATGAACGAGCGGTTGCTCCCCACCCCTTCCCACACCATCGGCCCCTTCTACGGCCACGCGCTGCCCTTCCCGGGCGGCGGTGCCATAGCGCCCGAGGGCCACCCCGACACCATCACCCTGCACGGGCACGTGTTCGACGGCGCGGGTGTGCCGATCCCGGACGCCCTGCTGGACTTCTGGCAGGCGGCGCCCGACGGCTCCCTCACCGGCGCCCCGGGCTCGCTGCGCCGCGATCCGTCGACGGGCGGTTTCCTCGGCCGCAACGGCGTCGACTTCACGGGCTTCGGCCGGGTCGCCACCGACGCCGACGGCCACTACGCGCTGCGCACGCTGCCGCCGGGCAACACCGGGCTGCCGTACATCAGCGTCTGCGTGTTCGCACGCGGTCTGACCCACCACCTGTTCACCCGCGCCTACCTCGCCGACGGAGCGGACCCGCTGCTCGACGCGTTGCCGGCCGAGCGGCGCGCCACGCTGGTCGCGGCCGAGGACGCCCTTCGGACGTACCGTTTCGACATCCGTCTTCAGGGCGAAGGCGAAACGGTCTTCCTGGAGTTCCAGTGACAGCTGTCGACCCCGTCGTGTCCGACACCGGCCTGCTCGCCCCCGGATGGGCGGGCTCCCCCGCGTCGGCGCGGACGAGCGACACCGCGTACCTGCGGGCCCTGCTCGACGCCGAGGCGGCGCTGACCCGCGCCCAGGCGTCCCTCGGGCTGGTCCCCGCCGAGGCCGCTGCGGCGGTGTCCGAGGCGGCCGGCGGGGCGGGCTTCGACGTAGCGTCGATCGCCCTGCGCGCCCGGTCCGGCGGCAACCCGGTGATCCCGCTGGTGGCGGACCTGACCGCCACCGTCGCCGCGGAGCACCGGCCCTACGTGCACCGGGGCGCGACCAGCCAGGACATCCTGGACTCCGCCACCATGCTGGTCGCCGCCCGCACCCTGGACGTGCTCCTCGGCGACCTGGACCGCACGGCGCGGGCACTGGCCCGGCTGGCGGAGGAGCACCGCGATACCGTGCTCCCGGGCCGCACCCTCACCCAGCACGCGGTGCCGACGACCTTCGGGCTGAAGGCGGCGGGCTGGCGTTCGCTCGTGCTCGACGCCCGGGACCGTGTACGGACCGTACGGTCGTCCCTGCCCGCCCAGCTCGGCGGCGCCGCGGGCACCCTGGCCGCCTTCACCGCGTTCGGGGCGGACGACACCCGGGACCTGACCGCCGCCTACGCCCGCGAACTCGGCCTCACCGAACCGGTGTTGCCGTGGCACACGCTGCGGACACCGGTCGCCGACCTGGCCGGCGCACTGGCCTTCACGGCGGGCGCGCTGGGCAAAGCGGCCGTCGACGTCCTCACCCTGTCCCGCACCGAGATCGCCGAACTGGCCGAGGGCTCGGGGGGCGGCTCGTCCGCGATGCCGCACAAGGCGAACCCGGTGCGCGCCACCCTCGTCGTGGCCGCGGCCCGCCGGGCGCCGCTGCTCGCGGCCACGCTGTACGGCGCGCTGACCGCCGAGGACGAACGTCCGGCCGGGGCCTGGCACGCCGAATGGGAGCCGCTGCGCGACCTGCTCCGGCTGGCCGGCGGCGCGGCGGCGCAGGCGGCCGAACTCATCGAAGGGCTACGGGTGGACGCCGCGGCCATGCGTGAACACCTCGATCTCACCCACGGGTTGATCGTCTCCGAACGGCTGGCCGCCGAACTCGCCCCGCTGCTCGGCCGGGCCCGTGCCCAACAGCTCCTGACCCGTGCCGCCGAGCGCGCCGTCTCCGAGGAGCGGACCCTGGCGGACGTGCTCGGCGAGGAACCCGGCCTCAAGGACCTCACCGCCTCCGACCTCGCGGACCTCACCGACCCCACCCGCTACACGGGCTCCGCCGGGGCCCTCACCGACCGTGCTCTGGAGCGACGTTGACCGGGAAGATCCTCAACCACCGCAGCGAAGGCCCCCTCACCGCTCCCCCGCTGCTCCTCGGGCCCTCGCTCGGGACGTCGACCGCGCTGTGGGACGGACTCGCGCCCGAACTGTCGCTCACCCACAACGTCGTGCGCTGGGACCTTCCCGGCCACGGCGGATCTCCGGGCCATCTGATCGGCCCCGGCGCGACGGTCGCCGACCTGGCGGGGCTCGTACTGAAGCTGGCCGACGTGCTCGGCATCGAGCGGTTCGCGTACGCCGGTGTCTCGCTGGGCGGCGCCGTCGGCCTGCATCTGGCGGTCCACCACCCCGAGCGGCTCTCCTCGCTCGCCGTGATCTGTTCCTCCGCCCACTTCAACGGGTCGAAGCCGTGGGAGGAGCGGGCCGAGCTGGTGCGCCGCGAGGGTCTCGCCCCGGTGGCCGCGAGCGCCGAAAGCCGCTGGTTCACCCCCGGGTTCACCGTGCCGGGCCTCGTGGAGGACCACCGCACCGCCGATCCCGCCGCGTACGCGGCCTGTTGTGACGCCCTCGCCGCGTTCGACATCCGGGACCGGCTGGCGTCGATCACCGTGCCGACGCTGCTCGTCGCCGGACGCGAGGATCCCGCCACGCCGCCCGCCCATCTGCGGGAGATCGCGGACGCGGTGCGGGACGCGACGCTGGTCGAGATCCCGCGCGCCTCGCACCTGGCGCCCGCGGAGCGTCCGGACGCCGTCCTGACGGCGCTGCGGGCCCAGCTGTCGGGGGATGCCGGGCGCGGCATGGAGGTGCGCCGCGAGGTCCTCGGTGACGAGCACGTGGACCGTGCGCAGGCCCGCCAGACGCCGTTCACCGCACGGTTCCAGGACTTCATCTCGCGCTACGCCTGGGGTGAGATCTGGACCGATCCGACGCTGACGCGCCGCGAGCGCAGCCTGGTCACGCTGACCGCGCTGGTGGCGCACGGTCACCTCGACGAGCTGGCGATGCATGTCCGCGCGGCGCGGCGCAACGGGCTCACGCCCGAGGAGATCGGTGCGGTGCTGCTGCAGACCGCCGTGTACTGCGGTGTGCCCGCGGCCAACGCGGCGTTCGCCGTCGCCCAGCGGGTGCTGGCGGACGAGGACGGCCCGCTCGCGGAGTGAACGCCGGAGGGCTGAGTGCCTACAGGCCTGCCAGTGCGCGTTCCGCCTTGGTCACCAGACCGTCCGCTCCACTCGTGCGGGCCAGCGTCAGGCCCTTGTTGAGTTCCGTCACCGAGCGGGAGACGATGCCGTACTCGATACGGGCCGCCGCGTGCTCGTACTGGCAGGGCGAGGCCTCCAGATAGGTGACCGCCTGCGCGGCCAACCGGACGGCGCGCTGGCCGGTCTCCAGCGCGGCGGCGCAGCGGAGGGCCTCGCCGATCGCCGTGTCGGTGCCGAACCGCTCGGCCTGGCGGCGCGCCTCGGCGGCGAGGGCCGCCGCCCGGGACGGGTCCTCCGCGGCGAGCGCTCTGGCGAGGTCGACGGCCCAGGGCGCGAGCACCGTGTTGTGGTGACCGCGCGCGGTGGCCGCCTTCTCCGCCGCCTCCAGTTCGTTGACGCCCTCCTTGGTGCGGCCGAGGGCGATCAGCAGCCGGCCCCGGACGGAGCGGGTGTCCGGGAGGACGATCGTGGAGGGGTACGGCGGTGCGAAGCCGTAGCGTTCGGCGATCTCGGCGGCCTGCTGGACGTGACCGCGGGCCAGCAGGGTGTCGATGAGGCCGCAGGTCGCCGACCAGTACAGGGGCAGTCCGCGTCCGACGCGCTCCGCGAGCCGCAGGGACTCGCGCTGGTAGTGCTCGGCGTCGGCGAGGCGGCCCCGGCGGCGGTGGGCGAGTCCGAGGTAGGCGTTGGCCAGGGACAGATGACCGCCGCTCCAGCCGGCCTTCACATAGGCGCGCAGGGCTTCGCTGAACAGGCTCTCGGCCCGGTCGAGTCGGTCGGCGTAGGCGTACGCGCTGCCCAGCATCAGCAGGAGTTCGACACCCCACTCGGTGTCGGTCCAGCCCAGTCCGGGCGCGAGGCGGCCGTTGACGAGGGCGCGGTCGCAGAGTTCCACGACCTCCTCGGCGTTCTCGCCGCGGGTCATCGCGTCGAAGCCGCGCAGTATCAGCACGGCGCGCTCGGAGTTGTCGCGGCCGGTGCAGGTCGCGGCGAGTTCGGCGAGGCCGCTGGAGTGTCCGGAGCGCTCCTCGCCGGCGTGGATGCCCTCCCACATGTAGTGCACGGCCTGCAGCCGCATCCGGGCGGGTCCGGGCGTGAGCCGGTCGACTTCGGCGTCGACCGTGCGGACGGCCTCGTCGAGCTGGTTGTTGTGCAGCAGCGCCTGGGAGAGCCGGAAGACGGCGTCCACGCGGACGGTGTCCTCCAGGCCGGGCCGTTCGAGCGCGGCACGCAGGTGGCCGATGGTCGTGGACGGCGCGGTCAGGAGGGTGGCGCAGCCCAGTTCGTAGAGCAGCAGCGCGTGCACCTCGGGCAGCGGCGGCTCCTGGAGGGCGCGCTCCAGGCAGCGCCGGGCGGCGTCCGGGGCACCGACGGCGAGGTGTTCGCGGGCGGCCTCGCGCATCTGCTCGACGAGCTCGGGGTCGTCGTCCGGGTGCACTTCGAGGAGGTGACGGGAGGCCGCCGCGGCGCCGCGTCCCGACTCGGTGACCGCCCAGGCGGCCTGCCCGTGCATGGCGGTGCGCAGGGCGTCCGGGATCGAGCGGTAGACGGCGGTCGCGATCAGCGGGTGCACGAACTCCAGGTCGCCCTCGGAACCATGACCGTTCGTGGGCTGAGCAGCCGTCAGAATACGCGCGGCGCCCAGGAGTTCGGCGCAGCGCTGGGCCTCGTCGTCGGGCATCCCGGCGAGTTGGCCGGCGAGGTCGAGGGAGATGCCGGTGCCGAGGATGGCCGCCGCCCAGGCGAACCGGGTGGCGTCGATGCCGAGTCCTTCGAGGCGGGCGACGAGTCCGCGGCCGCGCGCCGAGCGGTTCAGGTCGCGCAGTTCGGCGGCCGAGCCCTCGCCCGGTTCGAGTTCGCTGTCCTGGACCTTGGCGAGCAGTTCGACGGTCTCGTAGGGGTTGCCGCCGGTGACCGCCCAGACCTCACGGCAGAAGGGCGCGTCCGCGTGCTCCCCGAGCGTGGCGCGGGTGAGGCCCTCGGTCGCGGCCGGGGTGAGCGCGCTCAGGGTGGAGATCGGGAGGGCCGCGGCGGCGACGGCGTCGAGCAGCCGGGCACTCTCGCCGCTGACCCCGCCGGGCCTGCGGGCGACCACGACGAGGACGGACAGGTCGTCGAGGCGCTCGGCGAACGCGGCGAGCCAGCGCAGGGTCTCCTGGTCCGCCCAGTGCGCGTCGTCGATGAGTAGGACGAGCGGCCAGTCGCGCTTGGCGAGCCGGCGCACCGCGGCGACGAGTCCGTCGCAGACGCCCTGCGGGTCGGGCTGCCGGTCGCCCGGTTCCGTTATGCCGAGGGCGGGGCCCGCGATGTCGTACCAGTCGCCGAGGTACTCGCGCGCCTCCTCCGGAAGGAGCGAGACGAGGGCGGGCTGCAGCAGATGCCGTACGACGTTGAAGGGGACGGACGTGACGGTCTCGCCGCCGCGCGCCGACCACACCGAACAGCCGCTGCGTTCCGCGATGCGGCGCGCCTCGGCGAGGAGGGCCGTCTTGCCGAGGCCCGCGTCGCCGCTGAGCACGAGCAGACTGCCCGAGGTCGCGGAGTCCGCGCGCAGCGCGGTGATCGCCGCTTCCAGTGTGGCGACCTCCTCGTCGCGCTCCCACAGGGAGGCCGAGGCGACCGCTCCGGGCCGTACCTCCGTCATCCCGCTACCTCCCCAAGGTCGCCCAAACGACGTACAGGGAACGAGCCTAGCCTTCTGGACGCCTTGGTGGAGGCGGGACCCGTCACCAGTTGCCGGGACGAGTGACGGCGATGTATTGGAGGCGACGCCCCGGGGCCTCCGACGACCGTGGTGAAAGTTATTGACAGTCGACGGCCGGAGAAATGACGCTAACTTTCCAACATCGTTTCGCCGGGGGCCGGCAGCGACCGGCCCCCGCACGCCCTCGGGAGGAACCGGCATGAGCGCCCCCGCGCACGACTCCGACCTGCGCGCCGTCCGGCCCGGGCAGTCCCGCAGAGCCCTGCTCGCGGGATCCGTGGGCAACCTCATCGAGTGGTACGAGTTCGGTGTCTACGGCTATTTCGCCACGATCATCGCCGCCCGCTTCTTCACACCGGAGGGCGGCAGCGAGATCGAGGGCCTCGTGAAGACGTATGCGTCCTTCGCGCTGGCGTTCTTCTTCCGGCCGGTGGGGGCCGCGCTGTTCGGGCGGCTCGGCGACCGCGTCGGGCGACGGCCCGTCCTCATCACCGTCGTCGTCGTGATGTCGGCCGCGACCGCGTTGATCGGCGTCCTCCCCACGTACGCCACCGCCGGCGCCCTGGCACCGTGGCTGCTCACCCTGCTTCGGGTGGTCCAGGGCCTGTCCGCGGGAGGGGAGTTCGGAGGGGCGGTGTCGGTGATGACGGAGTTCGCGCCACCGGGCCGGCGCGGCCTGTACGGCTCGTGGCAGTCGTTCACCGTGGCACTCGGACTGCTGGGCGGCGCCGGAGTGGCGGCCCTGCTGGCCACCGTGCTCAGCGAACCCCAACTCGACTCCTGGGGATGGCGGTTGCCGTTCCTGCTGACACTGCCGCTCGGTCTCGGCGCGCTGTGGCTCCGGCTGCGGCTGGACGAGACGCCGTCGTTCCGGCGGGAACAGACGGAGCGGGAGGCGTCGGCGGACGGACCCGGGGCCACCCCCGGACAGCCTCCGGCGCGTGAGGTGGCGGGGTCCGTCGCCCTCGGCGCGGCCCGGGTCATGGGCTGGGCCGCCGCCGGCTACACCTTCCTCGTGGTGCTCCCGTCGTACCTCCAGAGCACCCTGGACGCCAGTTTCCGGCAGGCGCTGCTCGCCACGGTCCTCGCCAACGTGGGCTTCGCGGCCACGATCGTGCCCGCGGGGCTGCTCAGCGACCGGATCGGCCGTCGTCCCGTCATGCTCACCGGGGCCCTGCTCGTCACCGCGCTGTCGGTTCCCCTGCTCAACCTCCTTCAGGACGGCGGCACTTCGAACACCGTGAAGGGACTCGCCGTCCTCGTGGCGGGTGCGGTCGTCGGGCTGATGGCCGGACCGGGGCCCGCGATGCTCGCGGAGATGTTCCCGACGAGCGTGCGCTACACGGGACTCGGACTCGCCTACGCCCTGTCCAATGCCGTGTTCTCGGGCTGCGCCGGACTCATCATCACGGAAACCGTGCAGCGCACCGGGAGCGTCGACATCCCCGGGTACTACGCGGCGGCGGCCTGCGCCGTGAGCGCGCTGGCACTCGCCACGCCCCGTACGAGGAAGGGAAGGTGAGCGTGTGCGGGTCATCGGCCTGATGTCCGGGACGTCGTACGACGCGATCGACGCGGCGGCGGCCGATCTGGATCTGGACGGCGACGCCCTCGTCCTGCGGCCCCTCGGGCTCGTCAGCGAGGAGTACGAGCAGGAACTGCGCGACCTGCTCACGGCGGCGCTGCCGCCGGCCCCGACCGGTCTGGCCGAGGTGTGCCGTCTGGACACCCTGATCGGCCGCGCGTTCGCCGCGACAGCCGTCCGCGCGGACCGTGAACTGTGCGACGGACGAGCCGACGCGATCGCCTCGCACGGCCAGACCGTCTACCACTGGGTCGAGCACGGACAGGTGCACGGCACGCTCCAGTTGGGACAGCCGGCCTGGATCGCCGAGGCCACGGGCCTGCCGGTCGTCGCCGACTTCAGGCCGCGCGACATCGCCGCCGGAGGTCAGGGAGCGCCCCTGGTGAGCCTGGTCGACCTGCTGTGGCTGCGCGGCAGACCGGGGACGCCCGTGGCGCTCAATCTCGGCGGCATCGCCAACCTCACCGCGCCGGACGGGACCGCCTTCGACACCGGCCCCGCCTGCGCCCTCCTCGACGCGGCGGCCCGGGGCCTGAGCGGCGGACGTCTCGACCACGACGTGGACGGGGCCCTCGCAGCCCGCGGCACGGTGCACGAGCCGCTGCTCCGACGGCTGCTGGCGGAGCCGTACTACGCCCTGCCCGCGCCCAAGACGACCGGCAAGGAGCTGTTCCACCTCGGGTATCTGCGCGACGCCCTCGCGGGGTTCGGGACGCTGACCGCCGAGGACGTCATCGCCACGCTCACCCGGCTCACCGCCGTGACCGTCGCGGACGCCGTCCGGTCGGTGGGTGCCACGGAGGTGATCGCCTCCGGCGGCGGCACCCGCAACCCGACCCTCATGGCGATGCTGGGCGCCCGGCTCCCCGGCGTGGTGGTGCGCACCTCCGACGAACTGGGGCTGCCGTCGGCCGCGAAGGAGGCGTACGCCTTCGCGGTCCTCGGCTTCCTGACCCTGCACGGACTCGCGGGCACGGAACCGGCGAGCACCGGCGCCCGGCATCCGAGCGTGCTCGGCTCGCTGACCCCGGGCCGGGACGGTGTGCGACTGCCGCCGCCCGCGGAACGGGCCCCGGTGCGGCTCGTCCTGAAGTGACCCGGCGGCCCGGGAGGGGAACCCTCTCATCCGCCTTTCACCCAGGGCTCATACGGTGGGTCCATGACGCAGGTGACTCCCCCCGGCTGGTATCCCGACCCCGGGCAGACAAGTGACGCTCCCGCCGCCGAGCGCTGGTGGGACGGTAGGACATGGACGGATCAGGTCCGCCCCGTCGGGTCGGCCGCCCCCTGGGGTCCCCCGGCGTATCCGCCGACGGGGCCCCATCCGGCACCGCCGGGGTCCCGCAGGCGCGGACTGCGCACGGGCATAGCGGTCGCCGCCGCCATCGCCGTACTGGCGGGGATCGGCGGCGGCGTGTACGCCCTGACCAAGGACGACGGCGGCAGCTCCGCCTCCCGGAGCCCCGGTGGCCAGGTCGGCCCCGACGGCCGGGGCGGACCGAGCGGCGGTCCGAACGGGCGGGGCGGGTCCGGCGGCGAGGGCGGGTCCGGCGGCCCGGGCGGTGCTCCCGGGGACTCCGGAGGATCCGGCGGCCCCGGCGAACAGAGCCCGGCGCCCGGCCAGTCGGGACAGCCGCAGACCGAGGCCGGCTACGCCACGGACTCCTACAACGGCATCAGCATCCCGGTGCCGGACGGCTGGACCGGCCAGGACGGCACGGGCAGCGCGACGGTCTCCACCAAGGACACGTACAAGTGCCCCGGCGACACCTCGCAGAAGTGCCAGCGCGGCGGCGCCTATTCGGCCCCCGCCAAGCTCCAGGGCCTGAAGGCGAAGACCGCTGAGGCGGCGGCCAAGGAGGACATCTCCAAGAACGCCACCGAGTCGTACGGCAAGGGCTACGGCTCGATCACCTCGCACAAGGAGCTGGCCTCCAAGGCGGTCACGGTGGCCGGACAGAAGGGCTACCTGGTCCGCTGGAAGGTCGCGACGAGCAAGGGCGACGACGGGTACGTCGAGTCGCTCGTCTTCCCCTCCCCCGCCGACCCCTCCTCGCTCGTCGTGGTCCGCTTCGGCGTGGACGTCGGTTCCAAGGCGCCCGAGCTGTCGACGATCGACACCATCACCAAGGGCATCAAGGTGGCCTCGGGGACCGGCGGCGACGGACAGAACGTGTAGCGGCCGGTCCTCCGGACATGGTTCGGCCGGGTGGAGCGCCCCTCCGCTCAAGGGGAACCCCACCCGGCCGGGGGGTGCGCGCCGCCCCCGTCCCCACGGTGCGGCGCGTGACAGGCCGTCGTCCGGTCATCCCGCGGACGGCGGCCTGAGTCTCAGGTCAGGCCCAGGGCAGGCAGCACGACCGCCTCCACGAACTGTGTGAGATACGCCGCGTCCGCGTACTGCCCCTCCAGGAGAGGGCGCACCCGCAGGACGCCGAGCATCTGGGCCGGTACGAACTGCAGCGCCGGATGGTCGGCGGCGATCTCACCGCGCTCGACGCCACGGGCGATCATCTGCCGCAGTTCGACGACCTCGGGTTCGACGAGCGCGTCACGGAGCGCCTGCTGGAGCTCCATGTCCTGCATCACGGCGTTGCCGAGGCCCTGGAGCAGCTGGGTGCTGTCCCGGCCGGCCCACTCGCCGGCGGCCCGGGCCGCCTCCCGCAGATCACCGGCGAGAGAGCCGGTGTCGATCCCCGTGAACGTGGGGCAGCGGTTGTTGCGCAGCGCGGCGGCCACGAACTGGGGCTTGGTCCGCCACTGGCGGTAGAGCGTGGACTTGCTGCAGCGGGTGCTGGCGGCGACGCCCTCCATGGTGAGCGCCTCGTAGCCGCATTCACGGATCTGTTCGAGCACGGCGTCGAAGAACTCCTGCTCACGCTCGGGCGTGATCTTGGAGCGGCGCGAGGCGACGACCGTCTCCGGTCCGTCCGCGGCCTGCGACGTCATGGCGCTTCTCCTCGCTGCATCCGACGCGTGTGGGTGTCGTGCTGCACACACTCTAATCGATACGCCACTGTACCGGTACTGCTCCGTATCGGTACACTGGCGTATCGGTACACTGTCGTATCGATGAGCCTTGGACAGCATCCACTCCTCCGGACCGGACGCCGAGTGGATCCTGTCCTGGGCTCACCACGCACCACCCCACGCACGATCGTCAGCAAGGGGGCCGGGGGATGGATTCCCGAACCGAGCCTGCAGTTTCCGCGTCAGCGTCCGAGTCGGCACCGGAACCGGAGCCGCCCGACGCGGCCGTGTCCGCGAGAGCGCCGCGCCGCGCCCTCGCGTGGGCGCACGCCTGCGCCCACCGCACCGGATCCGACCTGCGCGACAGCACGGCGCGGCCGCCGCTCGTGCGCGAGCTGCTGCTCGTCGTCGGCCTCTTCGTCGTCTACAAGGTCGGCCGCCAGCTGGCCACCGGCCACACCGCGGAGGCGTTCGCCAACGCGCACCGGGTGTGGGACGCGGAGCGCTCCCTCCACCTGCCGGGCGAAGGGGCCGTACAGACCGCCCTGCTGCACAGCGACACCCTCGTGCACATCGCGAACACCTACTACGCGACCGTGCACTTCCCGGCCACCGCGGCCTTCCTGGTCTGGCTCTATCTGCGACGCCCCACGCACTACGTGTGGGCGCGCCGGGTCCTCGCGCTGGTCACCGCCGCCGCCCTGATCGGGCACCTCACCTTCCCGCTCGCCCCGCCGCGGCTGCTCGCCGAGTCCGGCCTCCTCGACACCGGGCAGCTGTACGGGCCGTCGGTGTACGGGGCACACCCGGCGACCGACGCGATGGCGAACCAGTTCGCCGCCATGCCGTCGCTGCACTTCGGCTGGGCGCTCATGGTCGCGATCGGGCTGATCGCGGCGACCCGGTCGCGCTGGCGCTGGCTGTGGCTGCTGCATCCGCTGCTGACGCTCGTCGTGATCGTGGGCACCGCGAACCACTACTGGCTGGACTCGGTCGTCGCGGCCGCGCTGCTCGGCATCGCGCTCGCCGTGGTCCACGCGCCGCGCCGCACGGCGACGACCGCGGTCCGGCGCCAGGGGCCCGGACGCGCCCGCGTCCCCGCGCAGGACCGGCCCGAGCTGGTCGGAGCGGGCCGATGAACCCGACTCTCGCCGCCATCGTCCTGTCCCTGTTCTCCGCCGTCGCCTACGCCGCCGCGGCCGTCGCCCAGGAGCGGCTCGCCGCCCGGTCGGGCGGCTCGGGCACGCTGCGTCTGCTGGCCGACGGCGCCTGGTGGTGGTCGGTGGTGCTGAACGCCGCGGCCGCGCTGCTGCACGTCGCCGCCCTCAAGTACGGAACGCTGACGCTGGTGCAGCCGCTCGGCGCGCTCACCCTGGTCGCGGCGGTCCCGCTGGGCGCGCGGGTCGCCGGCCGGAAGGTCAGCCCGGTCGAGTGGCGCGGTACGGCGCTCACCCTGATCGGCCTCGCGGCCCTGCTCGTCACGGCGTCCGGGCCCGCGCCCGACGACGTGCTCAGCCTGCCGCAGGCGCTGGGCGTGGCCGGTACGACCGCCGTCCTCATCGGCGCCCTGTCGCGCGGCGCGCGACCCGGGCTGCGACACGCGACGGCCTCCGGCTTCGCCTCGGGTGTCGCCTCCGCCCTGACCCAGACGGTGACGGTGGCCGCGACGGACCGTTCCGACTCGCTGCTGAGCGCCCAGGTGATCGTGGTGGCGCTGCTGGTCGCGGTCTTCGCGGCGGGCGGACTCCTGCTGTCGCAGACCGCGTATCAGGGTGGACTCGGCGCGCCGCTGGCGGTCGTGACCCTCGCCAACCCGCTGGCCGCCGCCGCGATCGGCCTGTCCCTGCTCGGCGAACGTCTCCAGGGCGGGGTGGCGGGCATCCTGCTCGCGCTGACCGGGGCGTCGGTCGCCGGGTGGGGTGTGGTGACGCTGTCCCGCTCGGGTCCGGAACCCGCCGCGGTCGCGGCCGAACCGGCCGTCGACGACGACCATCCGGTCGCGGCGGTGCTGGCACTGGAACCGGGATCGGCGACGTACGAACCGTCACCGCTGCCGCAGCAGCCCAGCCCGGGACACCTCACGTCGCTGTAGTCCGGACGGAACGCACGGAACGGGCGCCTCACCGCGTACAGCGGGAAACGGAAGGGCGGTCGCGGAGAGATCCGCGACCGCCCTTCCGTACGTCCGGGCCGCAGCGGCCCGGTTGGTTCATCCCAGTCCGCGGGAGTCCTGCTTGAGCGCCGTGTCGACGGTGAGCGCCGTCGCGACGACGAGGCTCAGCAGGGGCTCGGGGAGCTGGAAGTGGATCTGCAGGACGTAGTTGTCCGCGGTCGTGAACATGGTCTTGGCGAGACCTTCCCAGGTCTTCGTGATCCGGGCCACCTCGTTGTCGGCGTGGTCGACGATCGCGAAGTTCCAGGCGCGCCAGTTCTCCGCCTTGATCGCGCCGATCTGCTGCCCGTTGGCGTTGATCGCGAAGTTGATCTTGCCGATCATGTTCTGCTGGACGATCTCACCGACGGGCGAACCGTCCGGACGCGTGACGATCACCCGCGACTTGATGAACTTCGCGGGACGGGTCAGCAGCAGCTGCGGCTGACCGTGCGCGTCACGGATCTCCAGCTTGTGCGTCATGTACTGGTCGAGGCTGGAGACGAAACGCAGGATCTTCTTGAACGCGTTCTGCCCGACCTGGACGACCGAACCGATCAGGTTGCCCTGCTGATCCATGACCTTGTACTCGTTGGTCAGCTCGATCAGCTTGGCCTTCTGGTTCACCACCAGGACGGGCTCGGTGAACAGGCTGCCGCCGCCGGCGCCGCCCGCGGCGACTCCGGCCTGCTGCTGCACCTGACGCTGGACGCGCGGGTCCGAAGCCGACGCGGCCTGCTGGGGAAACGCCTGCTGCGGCGCCTGGGCCTGCTGCGGAACCTGCTGCGCGGCCGAGGCCTGCTGGTCCGCATTCGTGTGGTCGGTCCACTGCGAACCGTCCCAGTAACGCACCGTCTGGGGCGTTCCGTTCGGGTCCGGGTACCAACCTGCAGGAGTGTTCGAATGCGTGGTCACCGGGGCACACTACCGTGACATGGCCGGAACTCAACCGGCAGTCGGGTACGCATCAGACGGTGATGAGAGCCGGGTCACTGACGCCTGCCTGGCCGTTCTCGACATGTCCGGCGAATCGCCGCAGGAAGCCCGCGTCCGTGTCGGAGGCCACGCTCAGGTCGTACCAGCGCTTGCTCGCCCGCAGGTCCACCGTGTGCTTCACGGTCGCGCCCGCCTTCACCCGGAAGACCTGGGCCGGCCCGCCGTATCGGCTGGTGAGCTTCAGATTCGCGGTGGCCGTCCCCTTGTTGGTGAACGTCAGCTCCACGTCGTTGCCCGCGTGCCGGGCCGTGACCTCGGGGCCGGCGGTCCTGTTGGCGCCCTTGAAGGTGCGCAGGAACCCGTTCGGACCGTGCACCGTCAGGTCGTACGAGCCGTTCGAGTATGCGGAGTTCCAGGTGTCGGCGACCGTCTTGCCCGCCTCGGTGGTGTACGTCCAGGGGCCGTCGGTGCGGTTTCCGGACGTGACGAGGAAGGCCGCGCCCGACTTGGCGCCCGAGCCGAAGGTGAGCGTGAACGTCCCGGCCGCGGTGTCCGCCGAACCGTCCACCAGGGGCGCGTACTTGAGCGGCCGGGCCGGACGCGAGCCGCGCTCCTGCCTGGGCAGCGCCGGGTTCGCCGGAGGGGTCGGCACATAGTCGGGGTGACGGTCGTGGTCCGGCGGCTCGTAGCCGTCGGTGTCGGGCAGCGCGACCGGCTTGGTGTCCTTGCGCGCGAAGTCGAAGGCGGCGGTGAGGTCGCCGGTGATCGCGCGGCGCCAGGGCGAGATGTTGGGCTCGCGCACCCCGAACCGGGTCTCCATGAAGCGGATGATCGAGGTGTGGTCGAGCGTCTCGGAGCAGACGTAGCCGCCCTTGCTCCAGGGCGAGACGACGAGCATCGGCACCCGCTGGCCGAGCCCGTAGGGTCCGGCGGCGTGGCTCGCGTCCCCCTTGTACAGGTCGGGGCCCACGTCGACGGTGGACTTGCCCTGCGCGGCGGACTGCGGCGGGAACGGCGGCACCAGGTGGTCGAAGAAACCGTCGTTCTCGTCGTACGTGATGAACAGCGCCGTCTTGCTCCACACCTCCGGGTCCAAGGTGAGCGCGTCGAGTACCTGGGAGATGTACCAGGCGCCGTAGTTGGCGGGCCAGTTGGGGTGTTCGGTGAAGGCCTCGGGGGCGGCGATCCAGGAGACCTTGGGCAGCTTGCCGCCCTCGACGTCGGCCCGCAGCCGGTCGAAGAGACCCTCGCCCTTGCTCGCGTCCGTGCCGGTGCGCGCCTTGTCGTAGAGGGGGTCCCCGGGCTTGGCGTCGCGGTACTGGTCGAAGTAGAGCAGCGAGTTGTCGCCGTAGTTGCCGCGGTAGGCGTCGGAGATCCAGCCCCAGGAACCGGCCGCGTCGAGGCCGTCGCCGATGTCCTGGTAGATCTTCCAGGAGACCCCGGCCGCCTCCAGCCGCTCGGGGTACGTCGTCCAGCTGTAGCCGGCCTCGTCGTTGCCGAGGACCGGGCCGCCGCCCTTTCCGTCGTTGCCCGTGTAACCCGTCCACATGTAGTAGCGGTTCGGGTCGGTCGAGCCGATGAACGAGCAGTGGTAGGCGTCGCAGACGGTGAAGGAGTCGGCCAGCGCGTAGTGGAACGGGATGTCCTCACGCGTCAGATAGGCCATCGTCGTGGCCGACTTGGCGGGCACCCACTTGTCGTACTTGCCCTTGTTGAAGGCGGTGTGTCCGTCGCTCCAGCCGTGCGGGAGGTCCTGGATGAAGGCGAGCCCGAGGTCGTCCGCCTCGGGGTGGAAGGGGAGCACGTCCTTGGTGCCGTCCGACTGGTACCAGACGGACTTGGTGCCCGTCGTGGTCGCCGGGCGCGGGTCCCCGAAACCGCGGACACCCTTCAGCGAGCCGAAGTAGTGGTCGAACGAACGGTTCTCCTGCATCAGGACGACGATGTGCTCGACGTCCTCGATCGTGCCGGAGCGGTGCTGCGCGGGCAGGGCCGCGGCGCGCTGGATGCTGTTCGACAGCGCGGTGAACGCCGCTGTGCCGCCGGCGAGCTGGAGGAATCGGCGTCGATTCACTTGGGACATGAGTGAGTGACCTCTTGTCTTGACGGGCCGATGTGGCCGTTTTTGATGGAACGTGCGCGAAGCGAGTGTTCCAAGAGCACCAAACGTCAGGGAAGGGCCCCGTGGCTCTTGCGTGAAACTCGGAGGTACGCGAGGCGAACGGTTCCGGATGGACGCCCGGGTCCGGCCGGGTGGGCCCCGGTGGCGGACACGGCCGCAGGCGCGATCCCCTCGTAGGAGTGCCGGACGGCCGACGACGCCTCGCCGGCCGCGCGGAGGACTACGCTGGGTACGGACGTCCCAGACCCCGACGGCTTGTCGTTGTCCGACACAGATGGTGCGGAGAGCCGGACTTTCGTCCGCCCTCGGCACACATCGCCGGCGCGAAACCGGGTGGGTCCTCTGTTCTGTCGTACAGGCCGCCGGACCGGTCACGGCCCGGACGCCACCCCCGTACGCCCGTACCGGAAGCGCGCCGGGCGGGCCGGGAACCCCGGCGTCGCCGCGGCCGCCGCCGGCCGGCCCCGGAACCGAGGCACCATGCCCCTCATCGAGTTCACCCCGCGCCGCCACGACCGGAGGAGCCCGGCACCGGACACCGTCATGACGGCGGAGTGCCCTGCCGACGCCGCCCGTATCCGGAGGGCCCGGTGATACCCGGCGGCCGGTCGGCCCGCATCCAGGTGCTGGTGGCGCGGCAGGCGGCGCTGCGCGGTGCCCCGGCCGGCGTGCTGGACGTGTGCACCGCCGCGGTCGCCGCCCTCCCGGTCGGCGGGGCGGGGCTGTCCGCGATGTCCCGGACCACCCCGAGCCACCCCCTGTGCAGCACCGACGCCGTCAGCGAGCAGTTGGAGGAGCTCCAGCTCACCTTGGGCGAGGGACCCTGCGTGGACGCCTTCCTTCAGGGGTCCAGCGTCCTGACACCGGATCTGCTGACCGCCGAACTCCAGGACCGCTGGGCCGTGTTCGCCGACGCGGCCCTGGAGGCGGGGGCACGCGCGGTGTTCGCTCTCCCCCTGCAGATGGGGGCGATCAGCCCTGGCGTCCTCGACCTGTACGCGGACGTGCCGACCGTTCTGGACGGGGACGAACTCGCGGACGCGCTGGCCTTCGCCGATCTCGCGACACTCCTGCTGCTCGACGCGCGGATCGACGCCACGGGCGCGTCGGACGGCGGAGCGGCAACGGAACACGGGGGCGAGGACCTCGGGGGCTACCGGGCGGAGATCGACCAGGCCACCGGCATCCTCATGGTCCAGCTCGGCGTCGGCGTCGACGAGGCCTTCGTACGGCTCCGCGCCCACAGCTTCATGCGGGGGCGCCGGCTCGCCGAGGTGGCCGCCGACGTGGTGGCCCACCGACTCCGCTTCTCACCCGACGCGGATCCCGAACAGCCCGATGACGACAGCTGACGAGACATGAAGACCTGCCGAGAACCGACGAGAACCGACGAACGAGTGCCATCCGGCCGACGCACCGCCCTTCCCGCCCCTTCACCGCGGGAACAGTCCCAGCAGAGGGTGCCCACGATGAATCAGCAACTCCTGGCCAAGACCTTCGTCGAACTGGCCGACAACCTCGTCGCCGACTTCGACCTCATCGACTTCCTGCGCCTGCTCACCGACCGATCCGTGGCCATGCTGGACGCTGCCGCCGCCGGGGTGCTGCTCGCCGACCGCGACGGTGAACTGCGCGTCATGGCCGCCTCCAACGAACAGGTACGTCTGCTGGAGCTCTTCCAGTTGCAGAACGACGAGGGCCCCTGTCTGGAGTGCTTCCGCACGGGCACTCCGGTGATCGTCACCGACCTCGGCGCCGAGACCGCCCGATGGCCGCGCTTCGCGACGGCGGCCCGGGCAAGCGGGTTCGGGGCGGTCCAGGCACTGCCCATGCGGCTGCGGGACGAGGTCGTCGGCGCGCTGAACATCTTCCGCGCCGCGCCCGGCCCCTTCGACCCGGGCGCCGCCCCGCTCGCCCAGGCACTCGCCGACGTCGCCACCATCAGCCTCCTGCAACAACGCACCGCGCACCGCAGCAACGCCCTCAACGAACAGTTGCAGAACGCCCTGAACAGCCGCGTGCTGATCGAACAGGCCAAGGGCAAGCTCGCCGAACGGCAGGGCATCAACATGGAGGAGGCCTTCACCGCGCTGCGCCGCTACGCCCGTTCCCACAACCGGCGCCTGTCCGACGTGGCGCGCGCGTTCATCGACGACTCGGAACCCCTGCCCGGCCTGGTCGCCTGACCGCCCCGGGCGGCTACGGCTGCGTGCCGTCCTCGATCAGACGGCGATGGAGTTCCGTGGTCATGGAGTGGATCTCGCGTGTCAGCTCGGTGTTCGTCTTGAGTTCGAGATCCTGGAGAACGAAGTCGTGGTCGGCCTTGATCTGTTGGAACGCCGCCTGCCGGTTCTGCCCGATCATGACGAACGCCGACAGGAAGATCGCTTCGAGGGACACCACGAGCGTCAACGTCGGCCAGGGGCTCGCCTCGACGAACAGCATCCAGAGCGCGAAGGCGACGGCGTGGAGGTAGACGAAGGGCATCGACCCGGCGAACTTCGTGATGGCGTCGGCGATCCGCAGTTGGACGTCCTGGGCGCGGCTCTGCCGGTGCGCGATCACTGCCGGGTGGTGCCTGACCTCATTGTCCTGCTCGCTCATGAGCACAGGGTCCCAGGTGGCACCGGCGCGCCGAGACCCGGGGGAAGCCGGCGGCGGGCGGGCGGAGAACACCTCCGGAGCCCGGCACCCCGGCGACGCCCGGGGGCCGCGGGCGCCGTCACGCGGGCTCCCGCGGATCGCGCGCGTCGGCCATGCTCTGCCGTCGCAGGATCGCGCAGGTGCGGCTGATCAGACGGGAGACGTACACCTGCGAGATGCCGAGCTGGAGGCCGATGCGGTCCTGGGTCATCTCGCCGAAGAACCTCATGCAGAGAATCTGCCGTTCCCGTTCGGGCAGGGCCCGCAACAGGGGGCGGAGCGCCGCGCGGTCCGCGGCCCGGTCGATGCCGGGTTCCAGTTCTCCGAGGGTGTCGGCCGGTCGTCGGCCGCCCGCCGAACGGCCGGGCGCTGCCTCCGGGGAGACGGAGGCGAAGCTCCGCGACGCCCCCTGCCCGAGCCGTACGTCCGTCTCGCTCAGCCCGGTGTGCGCGGCGGTCTCGGGGACGGAGGGTCCACGGCCGCCCGGCGCCGCGTCCAGCTCATGGTCGGCCACGCGGGCCGGGCCACGTACCTCCTGCACGCGCCGGGGCACCCGCACGGCCCAGAGATCGTCGCGGAAGTGCCGCTTCACCTCTGCGAGGATCGTCGGTACGGCGAAACTCGGGAACGCCGAGCCGGCACCGGGGTCGAAGCCGGCCACCGCCTTGACCAGGCCCAGCCGGGCGACCTGGCTGAGGTCCTCGAAGGTCTCCCCGCGATGGCGGAAGCGCCGGGCCAGCCGCTCGGCCATCGGCGTCCAGGCGCACACCACCTCCTGTCGCAGCGCGGTCCTCTCCGGGCCGTTCCGCAGGGCGGCGATACGACGGAACACCGCGTCGGTGTCCGGCGCGTCCGCGGGGCGACCTACGCCGCTCCGACTGCGGTCGTACGTCGTCCGACTGTGCTGACGTATCGTCATGGAGCACGTGTCTCCCTCTGGTCACCGGCCGGTTCGGTCGACCGGACTGCCCGCAACACACCTTGCGCACAATTGAACAGACGCTCCGTCAGCTCTGCTCGGCCCGGTGCAGGCGTCCTAGTGCTCGGCGCAGCTCCCGCCGTACGGGTTCGGCGAGCGCCCCGCCGTCCGACATGGCCACCAGGGCCGCGGCCACGTCCCGGAGCTTGACGTTGCAGTGCTGCGACACGTCGACCAGCACACCCCAGGCCTGGTCGGTGGAACACGGAGCGAGGGCCATCACCATGCCGCGGGCCTGGTCGATCACCGGGCGGCTCGCCAACGCTCGTACCAACTGCTCGTTCTCGGCGCGGAGTTCACGGTTCTCCACAGCCAGCTCCGCGCCCCTGGTCGCCGCGACCGCCGCAGCCGGCGACGCGATCTGCCCTGGCCGGGGCGTGGTCATCCCGTGCACCGGGTGTCCTTCACGACGTCATCAACCTCCCGTAACGATCGTCGAGAACCACGGGGTGGTGTGCGACCTCATCCGTCACCCCCGCGGCGTTGGCTGTCGCGCCGGTCCTCGCGCCGCCACTGCGCCCGGTGCTGCCGGCGGTAGCGCCGGTCCCACTGCTCCTGACGGTGGCGGCGGTCCTGGTAGTCCCGGTACTCCCCGAGGTCGGAGAGGGATCCGCGTCCCCAACCCCCGCCCCGGTCGCGGCTGTTCCGCACGACGCCGAAGACGAGTACCGCCGCGATCAGCCACCAGACGGGACTGTGGAAACCGAGGGCGAACATGACCACGATGAGAACGAGAAGCAGGACGAACACGGCGGGCCTCCCCGGAGCGGAACAGAGTGTCACTGCCGGGGGCCAGGGCCTTTGAGAACAGCGTAGCCCCGTCCGGAGCCAGGGGACAGCACCGCACGTCAGCGTCCCTCCGCCGCCGGGAACGGGCGGCGAACTGATGGCCGCTCACCGTCTGTTCGGGGTGCCCGGCAAGGGCTAACGTGCCCGGTGCGGCCCCTGCCCCCGGCAGCGTCGATCACCTCTCGCGCCTCCTCGGGGGCGCAGCTGGCGCAGGTGTGCCGGACCCCGCCCCGTCGTCGACGGGCCGCTCTCCCCCGCATGCACCGTCGCCGCGCTGTCCGGCGCGGCCTCGACGCGCCCCAAGGCGGGCACGCCCCTCGGGCGTTCCGCCGCGTCGCACGCATCACAGGCGGTACGCATGTACGCGCTGCTCGTTCCCGTTTCCGCCCCCTTCGTCCTGCTCGCCACCGTGCTGGGCCTGTCCTGGTGGGAGGACCACGTCCTGCCGGCGACGGCAGAGCCGGTCGACGCGCCCCCCGAGTCCCCGCTCGCCGCACCGGACCCCGCCCCGACCTCAGAACTCCGCGGCGTCGAGGCCACGTTGACAGGGGGCGTCCCCAGGCGTTGACTGACGGCACGGCGCAGGGCCATGCGACTCCGGATCGTGCGGAGGACGCATCGCACCGTCCCGATTCGCCCGGACCCCGCGGAACCAGGTACTCCCGCGACCCGGAGAAGGCAACCATGATCACCGTATTGGTCATCGTCGTGATCGTCCTCGGCCTGTCCGCCCTCCTCTACAGCGGGCGTGGCCGGGCCCGGGGCAGCGGCGGGCGGCGCCTCAAGCGGCAGTTCGGGCCGGAGTACGACCGTGTCGTCGCCGATCACGACGGTGATGTCCGAGCGGCGGAGCAGGAGCTCGACGAGCGCGTGAGGCGTCACGGTTCCCTCAGGGAACGGCCCTTGTCACCGTCGGCCCGTGCGCAGTACGTGGCCGAGTGGGCCGCCCTGCAGGAGCGGTTCGTCGCGTCACCGCACGAGGCCGTCACCGAGGCCGACGAGTTGCTGGCGCGGCTGGCGAGGGACCGCGGCTTCCCCGGCGCCGAGCGGTTCGAGGAGCAGTGGGCCGCGCTCTCCGTCCACCACGCCTACTTCGTCGAGGGCTACCGCGACGTGCACACCGCGGCGCGCGGCCGGAGCGGCACCGAGGAGATGCGAGAGGCCATGGTCGAGGCGCGGGGTCTCTTCGAGGCCCTGGCCGGCGAGCCGCCCGTCGCGACCGGTGGGCGACGTCTGCCGTCTCCCGGCGGCCGGGGCAGCGCCGCGCCGTCACCCCAGTAACACCGTCCCACCCCCCGGGGCCTGTGAATCTGCCGCCGGGGCCCGCGCCGGGAGAGTCTGCGCCCGGGCGGCGGCTTCGCGCCGTGGCCTGCCGTCGGCGGGTCCGAGCGGTCAGGCGATCCCGGTCCCGCGCACGAGCAGCAGCGCCACGTCGACCACGGCGACGGCGACGGCCGCCGCGAACGCGGCCCGTTCCCGGCGACGCCCCAGCACCGTCCCCGTGACCGCCACCAGGGCGGCCAGCGCGAGCGCCGCGATCCCCCGTCCGCCGGGCGGTCCGGCCGGCCCCAGCACCAGCGTGGCGGACGCGGCCACCAGCGGTACCGGCAACAGCAGCCGGGCGCCGTCCGGGCCGAGCCGGTGCGGCCATCCCCGTACACCGATCGCCAGATCACCACGGATGTCCGGCAGGACGTCACCGAGGTGGGCGCCGATCCCGAGGAGCGCCCCCGCGGTGACCGCCCACCAGGCGGGCCACGGCCGGTCCGGCAGGCCCAGCGCCACGAACGCGGGCAGCGCCGCGAACCCCATCGCGTACGGCACCCAGGACCAGACGGTCGCCTTGAGCCGCAGGTCGTACGCCCAGGCCGCCGCGACTCCGGTCAGGTGGACGGCGCCCGCGAGGAGTCCGCACGCGAACGACAGCGGCACGCAGAGCGCCAGTGCCACGTACGCGGCCACCCAGACCTCCGTCACCCGGACGGTGCCGTCGACGACGGGTTTGCCCCGGCGGCCCGCGGCGAGGTCCCGGTGCGCGTCGAACGCGTCGTTGCACCAGCCGATGGACAACTGGCCGGTCAGCGCGGCGAGGGCGGTCAGCGCACAGCGGGCCGCGCTCTGGCCCGCGGTCGCGGCGAGCGCGGTCGTCAACGCGGTGACCGCCACGACGGGCCCGGGGTGGCAGGACCCGGCGAGACCGGCCGACCGGCCGGCCCACCTCGCCGCCGGGCGGCCGGCCGTCGACTGCCCCGGAATGCCCACGCGGCCGATCGTAGGCGTGCTCGCCCCCCACCGGCCGGACGCACGCCCGAAGGGGCGAACGTCCGTCCGGGCGAACCGCCGGACGGGCGATCCCTGGTGGTGAAGGCGCCGTCCGGGGAACAGGTGCAGGCATCCACCCAGTCGGTCACCGGACGGGAACCACATGACGCGGATCGCCGCCGTTCACGGCGCCCTCGCAGCGCACCGTCACACCCAGTCCGAGATCACCGACATAGTGGCGCGCACCTGCCTGCCGGAGGGCGCCGACCGCCGGGTCCTGGACCGGCTGCACACCAGCGCGCAGGTCCACTCCCGTCACATGACGCTGCCGCTCGAACGGTACGGGGAGCTCGACGGGTTCGGCGCCGCCAACGACGTCTTCATCACGGCGGCCACCGACCTGGGCGCCAGGACGGTCCGGGAGGCGCTGCGCCGGTCGGGGTTCTCCCCCGCCGACGTGGACCTGCTGATCTTCACGTCGGTCACCGGTATCGCGACTCCTTCGATCGACGCCCGGCTGGTCGGCCGTCTCGGACTGCGTCCGGACGTCAAGCGCCTCCCGCTGTTCGGTCTGGGCTGCGCCGGGGGCGCCGCCGGTCTGGCCCGTATGCACGACTACCTGCTGGGCCATCCCGACCAGGTGGCTGTCCTGCTCTCCGTCGAACTGTGCACACTCACCTTCCAGCGCGACGACGCCTCGATGGCCAACCTCGTGGCCACCGGCCTGTTCGGGGACGGGGCCGCCGCGGTGGTGGCCTGCGGCGCGGACCGCGCCGCGGCGAGAAGCGAGAGCACCGAGGCCACCGCGAGCGACGGCCCGACCGTGGTCGACACCCGCAGTCACCTGTACCCGGACACGGGACGCGTCATGGGGTGGGAGATCAGGACCTCCGGCTTCCAGGTCGTCCTCGATCCGCAGGTCCCCGACGTGGTGCGGCGCTATCTCGCCGAGGACGTCGAGGGGTTCCTCGGCGACCACGGTCTGAAGCCGAAGGACGTGACCGCCTGGGTGTGCCATCCGGGCGGCCCCAAGGTCCTGCACGCCGTCACCGACGCTCTCGAACTCCCTGACGGAGCACTGGATGTGACGTGGCGCCACCTGCGGGACGTCGGCAACCTGTCCTCGTCCTCGGTGCTCCACGTGCTGCGCGACACCCTCGCCGAACGCCGCCCGGCGCCGGGCACCCCGGGTCTGCTGCTGGCGATGGGACCGGGCTTCGCCTGCGAACTCGTCCTGCTGCGCTGGTAGTGACCCGCACCGCCGAAGGACACAGGACGCAGGAATCATGATCTGGTACGGACTTCTCGTGGCCGCCGTCGCCGCCGAGCGCGTCGCCGAACTCGTCGTCGCCCGCCGCAACGAGCGCTGGAGCACCGCGCGCGGCGCGACCGTCGCCGGGCAGGGCCACTACCCGGCGATGGTCGCCCTGCACACCGGTCTGCTGGCGGGGTGTCTCGCCGAGGTGTGGTCGGCCGACCGGCCTTTCGTCCCGGCGCTCGGGTGGCCGATGCTGGCCGTGCTCGCGGGCGCCCAGGGTCTGCGGTGGTGGTGCATCCGCAGCCTCGGCCCGCGGTGGAACACGCGCGTGATCGTCGTTCCCGGTCTGCCGCTGGTGGCGAAGGGCCCCTACCGCTGGCGATGGCTCAGGCACCCCAACTACGTGGCGGTCGTCGCCGAGGGCGTGGCGCTGCCGCTCGTCCACACGGCCTGGGTCACCGCGGTCGTCTTCACCGTCCTGAACGCGGTGCTACTCACCGTGCGCGTCCGCTGCGAGAACCGGGCGCTGGCGTCCGCCACCGCACCGGCCGCGACGGTGCCGGCGTGATCGACGTGCTGGTGGCGGGCGGCGGGCCGGCCGGGCTGGCCGCCGCGGTGCACGCCGCGCTCGCGGGCCTGGAGGCCGTCGTCGTGGAGCCCCGGGTCTCGCCCGTGGACAAGGCGTGCGGGGAGGGCGTCATGCCCAGCGGTGTCGCGGCGCTGCGGGCGCTGGGCGTGGAGGCGGCTGGGCGCGACCTGCGCGGCATCCGGTACGTGGACGGGGCCGCCCGCGCCGAGGCGCCCTTCCGCGGGCGGCCGGGGCTCGGGATCCGCCGTACGGCGCTGCACGCCGCGCTGCACCGGCGCGCTCTGGGCCTCGGGGTGCGCGTCGTTCAGGGCAAGGTCGGCGAGGTGCGCCAGAGCGAGGACACGGTCACCGCCGCCGGGATCACCGCCCGTTGGCTGATCGCCGCCGACGGGCTGCACTCCCCGGTGCGCCGCGCTCTCGGGCTGGAACGCCCGGCCCGGCCGCACGGCCGCTACGGGCTGCGCCGGCACTTCCGCGTCGAGCCGTGGACCGACTTCGTGGAGGTCCACTGGTCGCGGCACGGGGAGGCGTACGTGACGCCGGTGGCCGACGACCTGGTGGGCGTCGCCGTCCTCAGCCGCACCCGTCGCCCGTACGACGACCACCTGGCCGACTTTCCCGCGCTCACGGCGTCATTGCGCGGCCCCGCCGACACGAGCGTGCGGGGTGCCGGGCCGCTGTTGCAGCGCGTACGGCGCAGGGTCGCCGGCCGTGTGCTGCTCGTCGGGGACGCGGCGGGATACCTCGACGCCCTCACCGGCGAGGGCGTCGCGCTCGCGGTGGGGACCGCCGGGGCCGCCGTCCGCTGTCTGGCCGCGGGACGGCCGGAGCAGTACGAGCGTGCCTGGGCGGCACTGACACGCCGTCACCGTCTGCTGACCGGCGCCTTGTTGAGTGCGAGCAGTCGTCCGGGTGCCGCCCGGCTCATCGTCCCGGCGGCCTCCCGGATGCCCCCGGTCTTCGCGGCGGCGGTCCGGGCACTCCAGTAGCGGACCCGAGCCACAGCCGACTCTCCCGACCGCGGATCCGGCACGCACCCGGTCAAGGCGCGCTTCTCCGAGCCCTGTTGGAGGGGTCGGCATCTGTGATAGTCGACCTGCATGCCGAAGATGTCTGCCGGCGACGACGACGCCGACCGCCCGCCCCCGCGGACCCGGCTGGGTCGCGCTCTGCGTGATTCGCCCGTCGGGCGGGGATGGCGGCGGAGCACGGAGATCGAACTCGCGTCGAGGTCACTGGGCTTCGCGGCGCTCGGATTCCTCACCCTGGTCCCCCTGTTGATCGTCGTCTCCGCGGCCGATCCGGCGCACGGGCGGGGGTTCGCCGAGTGGCTGGGGGACGGACTCGGCGTGTCCAGGCCCGCGCGGGAGCAGGTCGCGCAGCTGTTCACGCGGCCCGGTCAGGTGCTGCAGACCACCACGGCCTTCGGCCTCGCCGCGCTCGCCGTCTTCGGTCTCAGCTTCGGGGCCGCGGTGCAGACCGGCTACGAGAAGATCTGGGACCTGCCCCCGGCCCGCTGGTACGGCCGATGGCGCCATGTGCTGTGGCTCGCCGCGCTCGTCGGCTCGCTCTTCCTGACCGCCACGACCACCCTGTGGCGCCACTCGGCCGCCGGAACGCTGGCCGCGACACTGAGCGCCGTCCTCTTCTTCTGGTGGTCGCAGTGGGTGCTGCTCGGCGGCAGGATCTCGTGGCCGGCGCTGCTGCCCGGCGCGGTCCTCACCGCCCTCGGCCTGCTGGGCCTGCGCGTCTTCTCACGCCTCGTCTTCTCACCGCTGATCGCCTCCAGCGCCGTCACCTACGGCCCCTTCGGCACCGCCCTGGTCGTCCAGTCCTGGCTGGTCGGCGTGGGGGTCGTGGTGTTCGACGGCGCCCTGGTGGGGCGGCTCCTGCACGAGGAACTCCCGTCGGTGGCCCAGGCGGTGAAGAGGCGGAGGGCCGGACGCCGGGAGGAGTGAGGGCCGGTCGCCGTGAGGAGTGAGGGCCGGTCGGCGCGAAGGTCCGTACGGTCACCCGGTCTCTTCGATGTACTCGAAGACCGCCCCGTCCGCGTGACGGGCGATGAGCCGTCGTCCGCCGGGTGCCGGGCCAGGTCCTTCGACGATGCGGCCGCCGGTCCGCTCGACCTCGACCACCACCGGTGCCAGGTCACGCACCAGCAGCGTCGCCACCCGGTCCCGGTACGCCGCCGTGTCCCCGCTGAGCAGCAGGAACGGCCCGACGCGGGCCAGTTCGACGTCACCGAACCGGAAGCGCACCGGCTCCTGTCCGTCGGCGAGAGCGCGGTACAGCACGAGCGAGGCGTCGAGGTCGTCGACGAGGACACGGGCGAGCACACCGGTGATGTTGGGCATGCCAGGGCCAACGACCGGGGCCCATGGCCTATGCCCGGAACCGGGCGACGGGCAACGGGCGTCGGGCGACGGCGGGAGCGGGCGCTTCTTCCGCCGGGCGGAAGTGGTGTTGCGGGGCCGCGGAGTCCGTCCCGACGATGGCGCCACCACCCAGAGACGGGAGCCGCTCCATGCCGCACATGACCTCCTTCGCCAGGAACCAGTGGTACGTCGTCGCCTACACCTACGAGGTGGGGCGCGAGTTGCTCGGCCGGACGGTCCTCGGGGAGCCGCTCGTCCTCTACCGCAGCGAGGAGGACGGGACGGCCGTCGCGCTGTCCGACCGGTGTGTGCACCGCCGCTTCCCGCTGTCCGAGAGCCGGCTCGACGGTGACCGGATCGTCTGCGGCTACCACGGCTTCACGTACGACACGACCGGGGCCTGCGTGTACGTGCCGGGGCAGAAACGGATACCGCGGACCGCCCGGGTCGCCGCCTACCCGGTCGTCGAGCAGGACCTGTTCGTCTGGGTGTGGATCGGCGACGCGGCGCTCGCCGATCCGGAGACCGTGTCGCGCGCCCGGCACATGGACGCGCCACAGTGGACGACGGTCAGCGGCATGGAGCCCATCGACGCCGACTACGGCCTCCTCGTCGACAACCTCCTCGACCTCTCCCACGAGACGTACCTGCACGGCGGCTACATCGGGACGCCCGAGGTCGCCGAGACGCCCATCTCCACCGAGGTCGACGAGGGCGCCGGGATCGTCCGCGTCTCCCGGCACATGGACGACGCCGAGTGCCCGCCCTTCTACGCCCGTTCGACCGGCATCGAGGGCCGCATCACGCGCTGGCAGGACATCGAGTACCACGCGCCGTGCCTCTATCTGCTGCACAGCAGGATCGCCCCGGTCGGCGTCCTGCCGGAGCCGGACGGCAGCGACCCGAACGCCTTCCACACCGAGATCACCTACGCCATCACGCCGTCCGCCGACGGCAAGGTGTACGACTTCTGGGCGGTCTCCCGCGACTTCGCCCGTTCGGACGACGACGTCACCGCCTTCCTGCGGGACTTCAACCACACGGTGGTGATGCAGGACGTCGACGCGCTCAACCTCCTCCAGCGGACACTCGGCACCGAACGCTCCGGCTACCAGGAGCTGAGCATCAACATCGACACCGGCGGCCTCGCCGCCCGCCGCATCCTGGCCCGGCTGGCCGAGGAGGGCGACAAGCCGATGGAGAGGGTCCGGTGAGCGGCCCCACCGGGGAGATCTACCGCGTCGACTGGCTTCCGGGCACGGACGTGCTGCACGGCACGTGCCACTGCGGCGCCGAGCACACCGCCGAGGACCCGATCGCGATGTGGGAGTGGATGCTCGCCCACCCCGAGGGACACCGCGCCGACGGAACGGGGGACGGCGGTTCATGAACACGTACGAGGCCGAACTCGTCGTCGCACGACGGGAGTCCGTCGCCGACGGCGTGGTCGCCCTGACCCTGCGCCATCCCCGGGGGGCGGAACTCCCCTCCTGGGAGCCGGGCGCCCACATCGATGTCGTCCTCGGGCCGGGCCTGGAACGCCAGTACTCCCTGTGCGGGGAACCGGCGGAGCGCCGGGAGTGGCGGATCGCGGTGCTGCGGGAGCCGGACGGCCGGGGCGGATCGGCCCATGTGCACGGCCGGTTGACGGAGGGAGCGCCGGTCCGGGTCAGGGGGCCGCGCAACCACTTCGCCCTCGTGCCCGCCCCGCGTTACCGGTTCGTCGCGGGCGGCATCGGCATCACGCCGATCCTGCCGATGCTCGCCGCCGCCGAGGCGGCGGGCGCGGAGTGGACACTGCTGTACGGCGGACGCACCCGCGGATCCATGGCGTTCACCGGGGAGTTGGAGCGCTACGGGCAGCGGGTCACGCTCGCGCCGCAGGACGAGACGGGTCTGCTGGACCACGCCGCCGTGCTGGACGGCGCCCCCGACGGCACCCTCGTCTACTGCTGCGGTCCGGAACCGCTCCTCGACGCGGTGGAGGCGGCCTGCCCGGCGGAGCTGCTGCGCGTCGAACGTTTCCGTCCCCGGCTCCAGGAGGCGGGCGGAGAGGCGGAGTTCGAGGTCGTGCTGGAACGGTCCGGGCGGACGGTGACCGTCGTCCCCGGGGTCTCCGTCCTCGACACCGTGCGCGCGGCCGGCGTCGAGGTGCTCTTCTCCTGCACCGAGGGCACCTGCGGGACCTGCGAGACGGACGTGCTCGACGGCACGCCGGACCACCGGGACTCGGTGCTCTCGGACGAGGAGCGGGAGGCCGGCGAGACGATGCTCATCTGTGTGTCCCGCTGCCACGGGAAGAGGCTCGTGCTGGATCTGTGACCCGAAGGTCCGCCTCGATCCGCGCGACCGTCACCAGCAGGTGGGGCAGCAGGTCGCGGCGGACCGAGTCGAGGGTGTTGCGGCTGGCGTGCACGGGGATGTTCACGGCGGCCACGACCGCGCCGTCCCGGTCCCGCACCGGGGCGGCGACCGACCGCAGGCCCTCCTCCAGCTCCTGGTCGACGATGGCGTACCCCTGCCGTCGCACCCGGCGCAGCTCCGTGCGCAGGCGGTCCGCCGACACGAGGGTCCGCGCGGTGAGGGGCCGCAGGTCGGCGCGGGCCAGCCGGGCGTCGGTCTCCTCGTCCGTGAGGTGCGCGAGGATCACCCGGCCCACGGAGGTGACATGGGCCGGGAAGCGGGTGCCGACGGTGATCGACGCCGCCATGATGCGCCGGGTGGGGACCCGCGCGACGTACACGATGTCGTCGCCGTCGAGAACGCACAGGGAGCTCGACTCCCCCACGGTTTCCGCGAGTTGCTCCAGATGGGGAAGGGCGATCTCGGGGAGGGTGAAGCCGGAGAGGTAGGCGTAGCCGAGTTCCAGGACGCGCGGGGTGAGCCGGAAGGTCCTGCCGTCCGTGTGGACGTAGCCGAGGTCGGCCAGGGTCAGCAGGAACCGGCGCGCCGCGGCACGGGTCAGGCCGCAGCCCCGCGCGACCTCACTGAGGGTCAGTTCGGGCCGGTCGGCGCCGAAGACGCGGATCACGGCCAGCCCGCGTTCGAAGGACCGGACGAAGTGGGGCGCTCGGGCTGCCGCGGACATCGTCGCCTCCAGAGGGACGCGCGGAGCGCTCCCCGCGCGACCGGGAGCACACTTCGACAACTGTCAACAATATTGTCAGCCAGAGCCATTGACCCGGCTCCGGCGGGGTTCTACCTTCGCGCTGTGCACCATTGTGCGGTCTGCGCACAACCTGTCGGAACACTCACGTCTGCACAGGAGGAGCCATGCGTCGTCTGCTCGCCGGTATCGCGGTCGGAGCCTTCCTGGTCGCCGCGTCGGCCTGCGGTTCGTCCGACGGCGGTGGCGCCTCGGACAAGAACGCGTCGTCCGGCGGCACCACCACGGTCAAGCTGGGCGTCATCCCCATCGTCGATGTCGCCCCCGTCTATCTGGGCCAGAAGAAGGGCTTCTACGCCGAGCACGGACTGAAGCTGTCGCTGACGACGGCGCAGGGCGGCGCCGCGATCGTGCCGGGGGTCGTCTCGGGCCAGTTCCAGTTCGGCTTCTCCAACATGACCTCACTGATGGTCGCCCAGTCGAACAACGTTCCCGTGCGTGCCATCGCCAACGGAGTCGCCTCGACGGGCGTCACGGGCAAGGACTTCGGCGCCATCACGGTCGAGAAGGGCAGCTCGATCAGCTCGCCGAAGCAGCTCGAGGGCAAGAAGGTCGCCGTCAACACCCTGAAGAACATCAACGAGACGGCCGTGCGCGAGTCGGTGCGCAAGGCCGGCGGCGATCCGGCGAAGGTGAAGTTCGTCGAGCTGGCCTTCGACCAGATGCCCGCGGCCCTCGACAGCGGGCAGATCGACGCCGCCATGGTGGTCGAGCCCGCGCTCGCCACGGTCAAGAGCCAGGGCGCCACCGAGATCGCCTCGTCCCTGGTCGACGTCGCCAAGGACCTCACCGTGGCGATGTACTTCACCTCGAGCCAGTACGCGCGGCAACATCCCGACACGGTCGCGAAGTTCCAGGAGGCGACGGCCGAGTCCCTCGCCTACGCCGACGCCCACCCGGACGAGGTCCGCGCGATCGTCACCACGTACACGAAGATCCCGGCAGCCGTCCTCGCGAAGGTGACCCTCCCGAAGTGGCCGGCCCGGGCGAACCGCGCCTCGATCGAGGCGCTGGAGCAACTCGGCGACCAGGACGGACTCTTCAAGACGGCACCCGACCTGGACAAGCTGCTGCCGTGAAACGGAAGCAGCCACAGGGAGGCGGCCCCGCCGGAGGTGTCCCGAACGCCGTCCTGGGCGCCGTCGGGCTCGCGGCCTTCCTCGCCCTCGGCGAGGTGGTGCCGCGGCTCGGCATCGTCAAGGAGCGGTACTTCCCGCCCACCAGCCGCATCGCCGGCGCGCTCGTCGACGAGATCGGCGAGCGCGCCTTCTGGACCGACCTCGGCGACACCCTGACCGGCTGGGCGCTGGGCCTCGCCATCGCCGTCGGCGCGGGCATCGTGGCCGGGGTGACCGTCTCCGTGGTGCCGTATCTGCGGGAGGCGACCGCCTCGACGATCGAGTTCCTGCGCCCCATCCCCTCGGTGGCCCTCATCCCGCTCGCCGTCCTCCTCTACGGCACCGAACTGCGGTCGGTGCTCCTCCTCGTGGTGTACGCCTCCTTCTGGCAGGTCCTCGTCCAGGTCATGTACGGCGTGCGCGACGTCGACCCGGTGGCCGAGGAGACGGCGCGCTCGTACGGACTCGGCGCCTGGGCACGGGTGCGCCATGTGCTGTGGCCGACGGCCCTCCCCTACGTGATGACCGGCGTCCGGCTCGCCGCGTCCGTCGCGCTCATCCTCACCGTGACCGCCGAACTCGTCATCGGGGCACCGGGGTTGGGGGCGCGCATCGCGGTCGCCCAGACCTCGCAGGCGGTACCCGAGATGTACGCGCTGATCGTCGTCACGGGCCTGCTCGGCCTGCTGATCAACGTGGGGGCGCGGTCCGTGGAGCGGCACGCGCTGGCCTGGCACCAGTCGGTGCGCGGGGAGGTGGCGGTGTGACGGGCGTGCCCTCCGGCCGCACCCGGCCGAACATGGGGAGTGTCCTCCTGCTGCGGGCGCTGTTCGTCGTCGCGCTCCCCGCGCTGCTCGTCGTCGTGTGGTGGCTCGCCTCGGACGGCAGCACGAACGTGTACTGGCCACCGCTGCGCACGATCCTGAAGACGTTCCCGGACGTCTGGACGGGCGACCGGCTCCGCGCCGACCTGCTGCCCAGTCTGCTGCGGCTGCTCGCCGGCTACGCGGTGGCGGCCGTCGCCGGGGTCGCCCTCGGCACCCTCATCGGCTCGTACCGGACGGTGCGGGCCGTGTGCGAACCGGTCCTGGAGTTCCTGCGCGCGGTGCCACCGCCCGTCCTCGTCCCCGTCATCATGCTGTTCGCCGGCATCGGCGACACCATGAAGATCGCGGTGATCGCGAGCGGCTGCGTCTGGCCGGTGCTGCTCAACACGGTCGAGGGCGTGCGCGCCGTCGACTCCGTGATGGCCGAGACGGCCCGCTCGTACGGGATCACCGGCCCGGCCCGGATGCGCGCGGTGGTACTGCCCGCGGCGAGCCCGCAGATCTTCGCGGGGCTGCGCCAGGCGCTGTCCATCGGGATCATCCTGATGGTCATCAGCGAGATGTTCGCGGCCAGCAACGGTCTCGGCTTCACCATCGTGCAGTTCCAGCGCGGCTTCGCCATCCCCGACATGTGGACCGGGATCCTCGTCCTCGGTCTGCTCGGCTTCCTCCTCTCGGTCGTCTTCCGGGTCGTGGAGCGCCGGGTACTCGGCTGGTACCACGGGCTGCGGGACTCCTCCCGGCGGTCCCCGTGACGACGCTCGTGAAAGGGCGGTCCATGCACGCGTCTCTGGTCGTCACCGGCCTGCGGAAGGTCTACGAGGGGTCGGGGCGCCGGGTGGAGGCGGTCCGCGATCTCACCTTCACCGTGGACACGGGTGAACTCGTGTGCCTGGTAGGCCCGTCGGGCTGCGGCAAGACGACCCTGCTCAAGTGCGTGGCCGGGCTGCTGACGCCGACGGCGGGCGAGGTACGGCTCGCCGGGCGCCCGGTGAGCGGGCCGCCGCCCGGCATGGCCTTCGTCTTCCAGGAGTACGGGCGCAGCCTCTTCCCCTGGATGCGGGTCGGCGAGAACGTCGAACTGCCCCTGAGGCAGAAGAAGCTGGGCCGGGCCCGGCGGCGCGAACTGGTCGCCGACGCGCTGGAGTCCGTCGGTCTGTCCGACGCGGCAGGCGCCTATCCCTGGCAGTTGTCCGGCGGGATGCAACAGCGGGTCGCCATCGCCCGTGCGCTGGCCTACGAACCCGACGTGCTGCTGATGGACGAGCCGTTCGCTGCGGTCGACGCGCAGACCCGTGCCGACCTGGAGGACCTGGTGCGGCGGCTGTGGCGGGAGCGCGGGATGACCATCCTGTTCGTGACGCACGACATCGACGAGGCGGTCTATCTCGGCGAACGGGTCCTGGTCCTGTCGGCCTCCCCCACCGTCGTGCGGGAACAGCTGAAGGTCGATCTGCCGGACGTGCGGGACCAGTTGCACACGCGCGTGGCCCCGCGCTTCGCCGAGTTGCGGACCCATGTGTACGAGCAGATCCAGGCGGCGAAGCGCGGGGAGACCCTCACGAGGACAGATACGCCTCCACTTCGCTGAGCTGCGCGGCGGGCCATCCGGTGTTGGCCGTGACGTTCAGCCGCAGGTAGCGCAGGTTCGTGCCGGCCGGCAGTGCGATCGTCACGGTGTTGCCGGTGCCCGGGTCGAAGCGGTAGCCCTGCGAACCGGCGACCGTGGAGTAGCCGGAGCCGTCGGTGCTGCCCAGCACGGACAGGGTCTGGGTGCGCGCCGCCCAGGCGGCGGCGGGCGGCAGCTTCAGGACGACGCGGCGGACCGCCTGCGTGGAGCCGAGATCGACCGTGACAGCCTGCGGGAAGGCGTTGTTGCTCGACTCCCAGTAGCTGTTGGCGTCCCCGTCGACGGCTCTGCCCGGGGTGTAGACGTCCTGGGAGCCGGTGGCGGTGGCCGGACGGCCCTTGGCCAGGTTGGCGTTCTGGTCCGGCGGCGGGGTGCCCTGGCCGGGCTGCGGCCAGGCCGAGCAGTTCGACCAGGTGCTGCTCCAGCCGGAGTTGCCGCCGCCGTCGGTGACGGTGAAGGTGCCCGAGCCGCTCGGGTAGGGGCAGTTGTAGATGCCGGCCGCACCGACGCCTGTGGCCTGGACGTTGCTGAACTTCGCGGAGCCCGGTGTCTCGGCCTGCACGACGACCGTCCCGGTGTTCTTCACGGTCGCCCCGGTCACGTTGATGTTGGACGTGGGGTATCCGCGGCCGCCGCCCGAGACGAACTCGAAGGCGCTGTACGGGCTGTCGGTGATCGTCGTGTTGGTGATGGCGACCGTCGCGTTGATCGCGCTGTCGTAGGAGTCGACCCGCAGCGCGCCCATCGGATGGCCCCAGTTGGGGTTGACCGCCCCGGTGCGCACCAGGGTGTTGCCGTCCACGGTGATCGTGCCGGCGAGCGGGGAGAAGGGGTCGAGGAACTTCTGGTTGGAGACGGCGATGCCGCTGCCGAGCGCGTTGGTGTCGGACACCAGGTTGTTCCTGACGCTGATGTCGGTGCCGCCGTAGATCGCGATGCCGTTGGCGAGGTTGGGCTGCGAGATGGTGTTGCTCTCGAAGCTGGAGTTGCTGTCCGCGCCGTTCAGCGACCACATGGCGAGCGAGTCGTCGCCCTGGTTGCGCAGGAAGTTGTTGCTCACGCGGACACCGTGGGCGTTGCCGTTGAGGTTGAGTCCGTCGGCGGTGGTGTCGAGGATACGGTTGTTCTCCACCACGAGGTTGTCGTTGTTGCCGGTCAGCCACAGGCCGACCTTGAGGTGCTGGATCCACATCCCGGAGACCGAACTCCCCGGTCCGAGTGAACCGTTGACGAAGTTGTCCGGGTTGGAGTCGACGCGCTCGGTGACCTCGCCGATGACCGCGAAGTTCTTGAGGTGGACGCCGCCGGAGGAGCTGCCCTGGTCGATGAAGCGGGACGCGTGGACGACGGAGTACCAGCCGCCCGCGCCCTGGAGGGTCACGTTCTGGACGCCGCTGAGCGAGGACGTGACGCGGTAGTCGCCCGGCGGGATCCACACGACGCCGCCCTGGGCTGCGGAGATCGCGTCCCGGAAGGCCTGGGTGGAGTCGCCCTGCCCGCTGGGGTCGGCGCCCTTGTCGGTGACGGACACGGACCCCGCGGGCCGGGTCGCTGCGGCGGCGACCTGCTCGAAGTCGGCCACGTCGACGGTGACCTGGGTCGAGGTGGCCTGGAAGGCGATCTTGTCGCCCGCCTGGACGTTCTGGCCGAGCAGCAGACGGGCGTTGTCGAAGAAGTGGTGCTGCTTGGCGCCGGCGATCCAGGACGTGTCCACGTAGGAGTACTTGGAGGTCACCGCGAGCGTCTTGGAGATCCTGGTGCCGTTGACGTACACGTCGAGCGTCCCCGACTGGCCGTCGGGGACGCTGTAGGAGACGTTCACCGCGTTGGCCGCGCGCGGCGCGGTGAACTCGACGCGCTGGCCCGCCGAGAGGCGGACGGCCTGCCGGCCGGAGGCCTCCGAGGCGAGGCTGCCCTGGGTGTAGTCGGGGCCGATCTTCGTGCCCGTCGTGGTGGCCGACTCCGCCTCGACCGAGGCGAAGGGGAGACTCGCGCCGGCCGCCGCCACCGCGGCGTGGGCCGTGGTGGCGGCGAGCATGCCGGCGGCGAGGGCGACGGCCGCGGCGCACGCGAGGGGCACGCGTCCGACAGTGCTGCTGTGCATGTGCTGATCCCTTCGAGGTGGGGGTGGGGATAGCGGTGTGCGTTCCGGCGGTGTCAGGCGCGCAGCCACACCGCCGTGTCCGGTGGGAGGAATCCGTCGGCGTCCAACGCGGCGCTGCCGAGCAGGAGTTCGGAGTGCTCCGGAAGCTCGACCGGTCCGTCGGCCAGGTTGACGACGCAGAGCAGGCCGTCGGTGCGGGCGAAGGCGAGGACGCCCTCGGGCGCGGGCAGCCAGGTGAGCGGGCCGTCGCCGAAGCCGGGTTCGGCGCGGCGGATGCCGAGGGCGGTCCGGTACAGGCTGAGCATCGAGGCGGGGTCCTCGGCCTGCCGGTCGGCCGCGTAGCCGGCCCAGTCGGCGGGTTGCGGAAGCCACGGGTCGCCGCCGAACCCCGCGTGGGGCGCCTCGGCCGCCCAGGGCAGGGGCACCCGGCAGCCGTCGCGACCCGGGTCCGTCCCGCCGGAGCGGAGGTACATCGGGTCCTGGATGCTCTCCAGCGGCAACTCGACCTCGGGCAGGCCGAGTTCCTCACCCTGGTAGACGTACACGGAGCCGGGCAGGGCGAGCGAGAGCAGAGCGGCGGCCCGGGCCCTTCGGGTGCCGAGGGCGAGGTCGGTGGGGGTTCCGAAGGCCTTGGCGGTGAACTCGAAGCCGGTCTCGGTGCGGCCGTAGCGGGTGACCGTGCGGGTCACGTCGTGGTTGCACAGCACCCAGGTGGCCGGCGCCCCGACGGGCGCGTGCTCGGCGAGGGTGTCGTCGATGGAGGTGCGCAGCCGTGCCGCGTCCCAGGGGCAGGACAGGAAGGAGAAGTTGAACGCGGTGTGCAGCTCGTCCGGGCGCAGGTAGCGGGCGAAGCGCTCGGTGTCGGGGAGCCAGACCTCGCCGACGAAGACACCGTCGTAGGCGTCGGCGACCGACCGCCAGGAGCGGTAGATGTCGTGGAGGTCGTCGCGGTCGACGTACGGGTTCGGGTCGACGCCCTCGACGTAGTCCGGCAGGTCGGGGTCCTTGGCGAGCAGCGCGGCCGAGTCGATGCGGACACCCGCGACGCCCCGGTCGAACCAGAAGCGCAGGATCTCCTCGTGCTCCTGCCGGACGGCCGGGTGGTCCCAGTTGAGGTCGGGCTGCTCGGGGGTGAAGAGGTGGAGGTACCAGTCGCCGTCGGGCAGCCGGGTCCATACGGGTTCGGTGGAGCCGGCGAACTGGGAGGGCCAGTCGTTGGGCGGGAGTTCGCCGTTCTCGCCGCGGCCGGGGCGGAAGTGGAACAGCTCGCGCTCCGGGCCGCCCGCCAGGGCCGCCTGGAACCACGGGTGCTGGTCGGACACGTGGTTGGGCACGATGTCGACCAGGGTGCGGATGCCCAGTTCTCGGGCCTCGGCGATGAGCTTCTCCGCCTCGGCGAGCGTCCCGAAGGCCGGGTCGATGGAGCGGTAGTCGGCCACGTCGTAGCCGCCGTCGGCCATGGGTGAGCGGTACCAGGGGTTGAACCACAGTGCGTCCACGCCGAGTTCGGCGAGATAGGGCAGTCTGGCGCGGACACCCGCGAGGTCGCCGGTGCCGTCGCCGTCGCCGTCCGAGAAGCTGCGGACGTACACCTGGTAGATGACGGCGGATCGCCACCACGCGGACTGATTTCGGGCAGGGCGGGGCTGTCCCACGGTGCGATGCCTTTCGTTCGAGGAGGTCACGTACAGGCGTCAGCCCTTGGTGCTGCCCGCGCTGATCCCGGCGATGATGTGCCGTTGGAAGACCAGGAACATCACGACCATGGGGATGCTCGCGATCACCATCGCGGCGATGAGCACGGTCAGTTGGATGTTCTGCGACAGCTGGACGAGTGCCACGCTGATCGGCTGTTTGTCGGTGTCGGAGAAGACCATCAGCGGCCAGAGGAAGTCCTGCCACACGGCGACCAGGGCGAAGATCGACACGACGCCGAGGACGGGCCGGGACATCGGCAGCACGATCGACCACAGGGTGCGCAGTTTCCCCGCGCCGTCGATCTCGGCGGCCTCCAGGACGTCGCGCGGGATCTGGTCGAAGAAGCGTTTGAGGAGATAGAGGTTGAAGGCGTTGGCGACGGCCGGCAGCCAGATGCCGAGCGGATCGTTCAGCAGACTGGTGTGGATGAGGGGCAGGTCGGCGACCGTCAGGTACTTCGGGACGACCAGGGCCTGCGCCGGGACCATCAGGGTGGCGAGGATGCCGCCGAGGATCACCTTGCCGAAGGCCGGCTTCAGCTTGGACAGGGCGTACGCGGCGGCGGTGCAGAAGACGAGCTGGAGGATCCAGGCCCCCGCCGCCTGGACGACCGTGTTCCACAGGTGCGTGGGCAGGTCCATCAGGTCCCACGCGTCGGTGTAGCCGGACAGGTGCCACTTGTCGGGGACGAGGGTCGGCGGTGTGCGCGTCACCTCGTCCGGCGACTTCATGGCGCCGGTCACCATCCAGTAGACGGGGAACAGGAAGGCCAGCGCGAAGAGCAGGACGACACCGCAGAAGACGGTCCAGTAGACGGCCTTGCCGCGGGGGCGTGCCAGGGTGAGCGGGGAGACCAGGGTGCGCGTGCTCATGCGTCGTCCCCTTCCGAGCGGGTCAGCCTCAGGTACACCGCGGAGAAGGCGCTCAGCAGGACGAGCAGCATGACGCTCAGCGCGCAGGCCCCTCCGAAGTCGTTGTAGAGGAAGGCGTACTTGTAGATCAGGTAGAGCACCGTGACGGTCTTGTCCTCGGGGCCGCCGCCGGTGATCACGAACGGTTCCGTGAACACCTGCATGGTGGCGATGATCTGCAGCAGCATCAGCATGAGGATGATGAAGCGGGTCTGCGGGATCGTCACGTGCCGGACGCGCTGGATCAGGCTCGCGCCGTCCAGCTCGGCCGCCTCGTACAGCTCGCCGGGGATGCTCTGCAGCGCGGCGAGGTAGATGAGGACGGTGCCGCCGAGGTTGGCCCAGGTGGCCACGATGACCAGCGAGACGAGCGCGGTGTCGGCGCCGTTGGACCAGTTCGAGGTCGGCAGGTGCAGGAAGCGCAGCGCCTCGTTGGCGAGGCCCGCTCCGGGATCGTAGAACCACTTCCACAGCAGGGCGCTGACCACCGGCGGGATCATCACCGGCAGATAGACCACGACGCGGAAGAAGGCCTTCGCGTGCCGCAGTTCGTTGAGCACCAGCGCCAGTACGAAGGGGACGGCGAAGCCGATGAGCAGGGCGATCACGGTGAAGGTGAGGGTGTTGCGCCAGGCGGCGGTGAACTCCGGGTCGTGGAAGACCCGGGTGAAGTTGGCGGTGCCGACCCATTCACCGCCGCTGCCGGGCGTGTACTTCTGGAAGGCGATCACGACCGCGCGGATCGCCGGGTACCAGGAGAACAGCACGAAGCAGAGCACACCGCCGATGAGGAACGCGTAGGCGCGGGACTGGTCGGCCAGGCGCCGGCGCCAGGGGGTCCCGGGCCGGCGTCCCGCCGACCGCGGCGCCTCCGGCGCGCCGACGGCGGCCGGAGGGAACGCTGCGGGGGGCTTCGATGCGGTCTTCATGAACGGTGTCAGCCTCGGGCCAGGATGGAGTCGATCTTGCCGGAGGCGTCCTTGAGGAGCTGGTCGACGTCGGCGTCCTTCTTGGTGAGGACCGCGGACACCGCGCCGTCGAGGACGGAGTAGATCTGCTGGGCCTGCGGCGGCTCGATCTTCATGTCGAGGCTCTGGTTGCCGTCGAGGAAGGCCTGGTAGTTCTCCACCGGCACGTTCGCGTTCGCCTTCTTGACCTCCTGGTCCTTGGCGTCCGCGGCGCCGGTGAACAGGCGCGGCTCGGGCAGGCCGACCGGGGCGTTGTTCTGCTTGGCGCGGGCGTAGTCACCGAGGAAGCCGTCGCCGGGCGTCAGGAACATCGAGTCGAGCCACTTGAGGCCCGCCTTGATCTGGGCCGGCGAGTCCTTCTTGTTGAACATGTAGCCGTCGCCGCCGATGAGCGTGCCCTTGCCGCCGGGCATCGGCGCCAGGCCCAGGTCCTTGTAGTTGCCGCCCTTCTCCTTGACCAGGATCGGGATGTTGTCGGGCGCGGAGAGGTACATGCCGAGCTTGCCGGAGCCCATCATCTGCTGGACGTCGTTGATGACCAACAGCTGCTTGCTGCCCATGGAGTTGTCGCTCCAGCGCATGTCCTTGAGGTTCTGCAGGACGGCCTTGCCCTCGGGGGTGTCGACGTTGGCCTTCTTGCCGTCCTCGCTGACGACGTCGCCGCCCTGCGAGTAGAGCTCGGCGGTGAAGTGCCAGCCGCCCTGGTTCTGGGCGCTGTAGTCGGCGTAGCCGACGGTGCCCTTGCCGAGCGCGGCTATCTTCTTGGCGTCCGCGCGCAGCTCCTCCCAGGTGGCCGGGGGCTTGTCGGGGTCGAGGCCGGCCTTCTTGAAGAGCGCCTTGTTGTAGATGAGGCCCATCGAGTAGCCGGTGCGCGGGACGCCGTAGATCTTGCCGTCCACGGTGTAGATGTCGCGCAGCTGCTGCTGGATGGTGCTGTAGCTCTTCAGGTCCTTGACGTAACTCGTGATGTCGGCGGCCTGGTTGACGTCGACGACGTGCTTGGCGTCGGTGAAGTACGTGTAGAACACGTCCTCCATCTGGCCGCCGGCGAGCTTCGCGTCGAAGGTCTTGGGGTCCTGACAGGGGAACGCGTCGTGGGTGACGACGTCGATCTTCGGGTTGGCCTTCTCGAAGGCCTTGGTGTCGGCGTCGAAGAACGAGCGGTCGACCTTGGCGCTCTTGGGCGGCTCGCAGTTGACGGTGATACGGGTCTTTCCGTCGGCCGCCTTGCCGTCGTCGTCGCTCGAACCGCACGCGGCGGCGCTGAGCACGACGGACGACGCCATGAGCGTGACGAAGGTACGGCGGAACCCGGTGCTTCTCATTGGTGGACCCCTTCGGGCTGGAGCGAGGAAGGCCCACGGCGGGCGCGCCGCCGTGTTCTGGCGCCGCACACTCAAGCACCGACGACATCCGTCCGCAAGATGTCGCGCAGAATCTGTAATTATTTGACAGCGACAGGGATCCCTGTGGCGTATGGTTGCGGGAAACTTCAGCCGCGGGGGGCCTGCGCTGTCGACCCGCGCACCACCAACTCAGGCTCGAACAGGAGCTCTTCGGCCGTCACGCTACTGCCGCCGATCTGCGCGTTGAGCAGCTCCACCGCGGCGCGTCCCATGGCCTCGATCGGCTGGCGGACGGTGGTCAGCGGGGGTTCGGTGCAGTTCATGAAGGCCGAGTCGTCGTAGCCGACGACGGAGATCTCGCCCGGCACGCTGAGCCCCTTGCGGCGGGCGGCCCGTACGGCGCCGAGCGCGAGCGGGTCACTCGCGCAGATGATGCCGGTGACGCCCCGGTCGAGCAGCCGACTGGCCGCGGCCTGGCCGCCCTCCAGCGAGAACATCGCCCGGGCGACGTGCTCGTCGGGCAGCTGCGGCGCGAGGGCGCGCGCCGCGGCGAGCTTGCGGCCCGAGGGCATGTGGTCGCCGGGGCCGAGGACGAGGCCGATGCGCTCGTGGCCGAGGGAGTCGAGATGGCGCCAGGCCTGCTCGACGGCGACCGCGTCGTCGCAGGACACGCAGGGGAAACCGAGGTGCTCGATGGCCGCGTTGACCAGCACCACCGGAATGTTGCGGTCCGCGAGCTGCCGGTAGTGGTCGTGCGGAGCGTCCGCCTGCGCGTAGAGACCGCCGGCGAAGACCACGCCGGAGACCTGCTGCTGAAGCAGCAGTTCCACATAGTCGGCCTCGGAGACGCCGCCCTTGGTCTGGGTGCACAGCACCGGCGTGAGACCGAGCTGGGCGAGCGCCCCGCCGATCACTTCGGCGAAGGCCGGGAAGATCGGGTTCTGCAGCTCGGGCAGGACCAGTCCGACGAGTCGCGCGCGCTCGCCGCGCAACTGGGTCGGCCGCTCGTAGCCGAGGACGTCCAGGGCGGAGAGAACCGCCTGCCGGGTGGAATCGGAGACTCCGGGCTTGCCGTTGAGCACCCGGCTGACCGTGGCCTCGCTGACCCCGACCTTCTTCGCCACCTGAGCAAGTCGTCGCGTCATGGCCGCAAGAATAGCGCAAGAAATGCAAGCTGCTTGCGTAACAGACCGGCCACTTCACGGACGGCCTCGCGGCGGCCCCTCAGGGAGCGGCCCACAGCCCCCGGACATGTCCCAGGTGGCGGGTCATCACCGCGCGCACCGCCTGCTCGTCGCGGTCCAGGAGCGCGTCGAGAAGTTCCAGGTGCTCCTCCGCCGAAGCCTCCAGCCGGCCCGCCTCGACCAGCGCCGTGAGCCCGTACAGCCGCGAGCGCTTGCGCAGGTCGCCGACGACCTCCACCAGGTGCGCGTTGCCCGCGAGGGCCAGCAGGCCGAGGTGGAAACGGATGTCCGCCTCCACGTAGGCGATGAGGTCGCCGGCCGCCGCGGCGGCCACGATCTCCCGGGCCGCGGGACGCAGTGCCTCCAGGGAGACGGGGTCCGCCGTGGTGGCCAGGCGCACGACCGTGGGGATCTCGATGAGCGAGCGGATGTGCGTGTACTCGTCGAGCTGCCGCTCGGAGACCGCCGTGACCCGGAACCCCTTGTTCGGCACCGTGTCGACCAGTCCCTCCTTGGCCAGATCGAGCATCGCCTCGCGCACCGGCGTCGCCGAGACACCGAAGCGCGCCGCCAGCGTGGGCGCCGAGTAGACCTCACCGGCCCGCAGTTCACCCGCGATCAGGGCCGCCCGCAGCGCGTCGGCCACGCGCTCGCGATAGCTGCTCCTCCTCCCGCCCAGTGAGGGCAGGGCGGGAGCGGCGGAAGGTGCGCTGCTGCGCTGGGCGGCCATCGGGGTCTCCTCGTACGGGCCGGTGCGTCGCCTTGTCGCCGCACCGGCCGGGTGCCATGTCACGTCCTACTCGGACCACCAGTATCTACGCCCCCGGGGCGGGCCGCTCACAGGACGAACCCGGCCGGGAAGGGATCGGTGGGGTCGAGCAGGTACTGGGCCGTCCCGGTGATCCACGCACGGCCCGTGAAGCTGGGCAGCACCGCGGGGATCCCGGCCACCTCGGTCTCGCCGAGCAGCCGTCCGGTGAACCGCGTCCCGATGAACGACTCGTTCACGAACTCGGTGTGCAGCGGGAGTTCGCCCCGCGCGTGCAGCTGCGCCATGCGTGCGCTGGTGCCCGTCCCGCACGGTGACCGGTCGAACCAGCCGGGGTGGATGGCCATCGCGTGGCGCGAGAGACGGGCCGTCGCCCCGGGGGCGTACAGGTGGACGTGGTGGCAGCCGCGGATGGACGGGTCCTCGGGGTGCACGGGCTCACCGCCCTCGTCGACCGCGTCCATCAGCGCCAGTCCGGCCGCGAGGATCTCGTCCTTGCGGGAGCGGTCGAAGGGCAGACCGAACTGCTCCAGCGGCACGATCGCGTAGAAGTTCCCGCCGTACGCCAGGTCGTAGGTCACCCTGCGTCCGTCGGCGAGCGTGGCCCTCAGGTCGAGGCCGACGGAGAACGAGGGCACGTTCCGCAGCGTCACCTCCTTCGCCGCACCGTCCTCGACGGCGACCTCGGCGACGACGACACCCGCCGGGGTGTCGAGCCGGATGGTGGTGACCGGCTCGACGACCTCCACCATGCCCGTCTCCACCAGCACGGTCGCGACACCGATCGTGCCGTGTCCGCACATCGGGAGGTAGCCGGAGACCTCGATGTAGATCACGCCGAAGTCGCAGTCGGGCCGGGTGGACGGCTGGAGGACGGCACCGCTCATCGCCGCGTGCCCGCGCGGCTCGTTCATCAGGAGTTGCTTGATGTCGTCGCGGTGCTCACGGAAGTACAGCCGCCGCTCGTTCATCGTCGCGCCCGGAACCGTGCCGATGCCCCCCGTGATCACCCGGGTGGGCATGCCCTCGGTGTGCGAGTCGACGGCGTGCAGGACGAGTTTGCTGCGCATGGCACTCCTGAGGGGGGTCGGCGAGGGACGGATCGGTGCGGGCGCGCGGCCCGCCGCTCAGACGAGACCGGCGGCCACGGCCCGTTCCGTGGCCGACCTGACGGCCGCCTCCTGTGCGGGCAGGAGGGGTACGCGGGGCGGGCGGACCGGGCCGCCGTGGCGGCCGACGACGTCCATGGACAGCTTGATGGCCTGGACGAACTCGACCTGGGAGTCCCAGCGCAGCAGCGGGTGCAGCTGACGGTAGAGCTTGCCCGCCGTGTCGAGGTCACCTGCGACGGCGGCGCGGTACAGCTCGACGCTCGCCCGGGGCAGCGCGTTCGGGTAGCCGGCCACCCAGCCCTTGGCCCCCGCCACGGCGAGTTCCAGCAGCACGTCGTCCGCCCCCACCAACAGGTCGAGTTCGGGGGCGAGTTCGGCGATGCGGTAGGCGCGCCGCACGTCGCCGGAGAACTCCTTGACGCCCCGGATCGAACCGGCCGCGTACAGCTCGGCGAGAAGTTCGGGCACCAGGTCGACCTTGGTGTCGACGGGGTTGTTGTACGCGACGACGGGGAGGCCCGCCCGGGCGACCTCGGCGTAGTGGGCGAGGACGGACCGCTCGTCGGCCCGGTAGGCGTTGGGCGGCAGCAGCATCACGGCGCCGCAGCCCGCCTCGGCCGCCTGCTCGGCCCACCGGCGCGCCTCGGCGGAGCCGTAGGCGGCGACGCCGGGCATCACCCGCTGCCCGCCGATCGCGGCGACGGCGGTCTCGACGACCCGGGCGCGTTCCTCGGGCGTGAGCACCTGGTACTCGCCGAGGGAACCGTTCGGCACGACTCCGTCGCAGCCGTTCTCGACGAGCCAGGCGCAGTGCTCGGCGTAGCGGTCGTGGTCCACGGAGAGGTCGTCGTTCAGCGGGAGCGCGGTGGCGACGAGAACTCCGCGCCAGGGGCGGTGGTCGGGGGTGACCGTCATGACGTACTCATCCCTCTCGATAGGGTGTGACATTTTACTGTGCGCGTGCAGGGTCCTGGTCGGGTCGGGCGCTACGGGAGGCGCGGGGCCCATGGTCGGGCCGAGCCGGGCCGCACCCGGCGTTCAGTCATCCGGTTCCTCTCCGGCACCCGCGAGCACGCCGAGCGGTACCGGGCGAGCCAACAGCCGTCGCGCGGGCGTCAGTTCGCAGCCCGCGAGGCCGGCCACCGCCGCTTCGCACATCCGGCCCTGGCACCACCCCATCCCGGCGCGGGTGAGCAGTTTCACCGTGCGGACGTCGCCGGCCCCGAGGTCGGCGACCGCCTCCCGGATCCGGCTGCCCGTGACCTCCTCGCAGCGGCACACGACGGTGTCGTCGCCGACCTGGTCCGTCCAGTGCGCGGGGGGCGCGTACACGGTGTCGAGTGCGGCGGAGAACGCCCGCAGGCGCGTACGGGACCGGATCGCGCGGGTCGTCGTACGTGGGTGGGGCGCGGTGCCGGAGAGCCGGTCCGCGATCGACCGGCCCGCGATGTGTCCCTCCGCCAGGGCGAGCGCGGAGCCGCCGATGCCGGTGGTCTCCCCCGCGGCCCAGACGCCGGGCACGTCGGTGCGCTGCTCGTCGTCCACGTCCACCCGGAGGCCGTCGATCCGGCAGCCGAGCGTCTCGGCGAGATCGGTGTGCGGGATCATCCCGTGGCCCACGGCGAGTGTGTCGCAGCGGATGCGCCGCTCGGTGCCGGACCTGACCCGTCCCTCGGGGCCGAGCGCGGCGACGGTGACGGCGTCGAGCCGCTCCTCGCCGTGCGCCTCGACCACGGTGTGGTGGGCGAGGAACGGGACGCGGTGGCGCAGGAGTTGAGCCGCGTACCGGGCGCCCTCGGCGACCTTTGCGGGCTGGGCCGCCAACGCGGCGGCCCGGCGGGCGAAGGCGCGCGGGTCGGCGGACTCCACCAGCGCGGCGACCTCGACCCCGGCGCCGGCCAGTCCGGTCGCGACCGGCAGCAGCAGCGGCCCGGTCCCGGCGACGACGGCGGTACGGCCCGGCACGACGAGTCCGCCCTTGAGCATGGCCTGGGCCCCGCCCGCCGTCACCACACCGGGAAGGGTCCAGCCGGGGAACGGCAGCACCCTCTCGTATCCGCCGGTGGCCAGGAGCACGGCGTCGGCCCGCACGACGACGGAGCGTTCCTGGAGAGGGCCCGGCAGGGCATGGACCGCGAAGCCCGGCGCCGTGCTCCCGCCCTCTCCGGTCCCCGCTGGTTCCACCAGCCAGACGTGATGGTCGGCCAGGTGCTCGACCGTGCCCGCTTCCAGGTGCCGCGCGAGCCCTTCCTCCAGCCGTTCCCAGGTGCGCCACTGGTGGTGCAGGGCGCCGGGCCGCCGGGCGTGCAGGCCGGGCGCGGGGCGCCGGTAGAACTGGCCGCCCGCCGTGACGCCCGCGTCGATCAGCGTGACGCGGATCCCGCGTGCCGCCGCGGCGAGGGACGCGGCGAGTCCCGCGGGCCCCGCGCCGATCACCGCCAGGCGGTGTCGTCCGTCAGTCATCGTGGCCCGTGCCTTCCTGACCGCGGCCCACGTCGTGGCCGGTGCCGTCCTGGGTGCGGATCGCGTCGCCGGGTTCCAGGGGGACCAGGCAGGCCCGTTGGTTGGGGCGGCCGTTGACGGTGACGAGGCAGTCGAAGCAGACGCCGATGCCGCAGAAGACACCGCGCGGCCGGCCGGAGTCACGGGTGGAGCGCCAGGAGGTGACGCCCGCGGCCCACAGCGCGGCGGCCACGGTCCGGCCGGGCAGCGCCTCGATCTCCCGGCCGTCGAGCGTGACGGTGAACGCGGGTCCGGGCTCGGCCCCGGCCAGTTCCAGCGGGTTCACGCGGCCTCCTCGGGGAAGCGGTCGGGCCGGAACGGCGCGAGATCGAGGTCGGGTGTCGCGCCGGCCATGACCTGCGCGATGAGGTGTCCGGTCGCGGTGGACAGACCGATCCCGGCGCCTTCGTGGCCGCAGGCGTGGAAGAGCCCGGGCGCCCGGGGGTCGGGGCCGATCGCGGGCAGATGGTCGGGCAGATAGGGCCGGAAGCCGAGATAGGTCCGCAGGGCGCGCACCTCCGCCAGGAAGGGGAAGAGCCGGGTGGCGCCCGCGGCCAGTTCACGGACGACGGGCAGCGAGAACGAGCGGTCGAAGCCGACCCGTTCGCGGCTCGCGCCGATCAGGACAGGACCGGCGGCCGTGCCCTCCACCACCGGTGAGGTCTGGAGGGCGGCCGAGTCGCTGGCCACGTCGGCGACGTAGTCCGCCGCGTACACCTTGTGCCGCACGCGGCGCGGCAGCGGTTCGGTCACGAGGACGAATCCGCGGCGGGGCAGCACGGGAAGGCCGACACCGGCGCGAGCCGCCACCTCGCGGCCCCAGGTCCCGGCCGCGTTGACGACGGCCGGCGCGTGCAGGTCGCCCCGGTCGGTGCGCACCCCGCGGACCGATCCGTCCCGCGCGCGCAGCACCTCGGTCACGGTGTGCCCGGTGAACAACCGCGCACCCGAGGCCCGTACGAGACGGGCGGCGGCGAGGGCGGGCATCACCTGGGTGTCCTGGGGGTAGTGCACGCCACCCGCGAGGCCGGGGGCCAGATGCGGCTCCAGGTCGTGGAGCCGGTCGGCGGTGACCGGTTCGGCCAGGACACCGGCCGCCCGCTGGCCGGTCGCGAACTTCTCCAGCGCGGCCAGCCCGTCGGGCGTCGAGGCCACGACGACCCCGCCCTTGGCCTCGTACTCGATCGCCTCCGCGTGGTCCTCGGCGAGCCCGGCCCACAAGCGCCCGGAGAGCAGGGCGAGATCGAGTTCGGGTCCGGGTTCCTTGTCGGAGACGAGCAGGTTGCCCTCGCCCGCGCCGGTCGTGCCGCCGGCGACCGGGCCACGGTCCACGACGGCCACGTCGAAGCCGGCGCGAGCCGCGTACAGAGCGCAGGCGGCGCCCACCATTCCGGCGCCGACGACCACGACATCGCAGGTAAAGGGCTTGCTCACGTCAGTACTATGTCACATGCTTCTGTCGTGCGGAATGGTCGGCACCGAGGGCGGGCGCTCCTCCCGGGTGCCGTCCCGGCCGCGTCCCCGCGGCACGCCGGGCCGCCCGAGCGCCGTGACCCGAACTGACCGAGACGAGCTGAAGAAGAGGTGTCCGCCGTGGCCAAGGCCCGGAAGAACGGTCTCTACCGAGGAATCTCCGACGAGCTGTCCGCCCTGATGCGGACGGGCTGGGCCGACACCGAGCGCGCCGATCTGCGGCCGGGCGAGCAGGCGGCCCACGCGGCCCGGCGGCGCGCCGCACTGTCCGCCCTGTTCCCGGGCGAACGGCTGGTCATCCCCTCCGGCGGCCTCCGGAACAGGTCGAACGACACCCACTACCCGTTCCGCGCGTACTCGGGCTATGTCCACATGACGGGTGATCAGGCACGCGACGGCGCACTGGTGTTGGAGCCGCGCGCGGACGGCGGTCACGACGCGCACTGCTATCAGCTCCCCCGCGACAGCCGGGACAGCGACGAGTTCTGGACGGGCATGACGGCCGAACTGTGGATGGGCCGACGCCGCTCCCTCGCCGAGTCGGAGCAGGTCCTCGGACTCCCCTGCCGCGACATCCGCACCCTCTCCAAGGACCTGGCGGACACCGGCGTCCCGACCCGCGTCGTGCGCGGCCACGCCCCGGCGATCGACGTGGCCCTCGTCACCGACGAGGAGCGGGACGCCGAGCTGGAGGAGGCGCTGTCCGGGCTGCGGCTGGTGAAGGACGCCTGGGAGATCGGCGAGCTGCGCCGGGCGGTGGACTCCACCGTGCGCGGATTCATCGACGTCGTACGGGAGTTGTCGCAGGCCGTCGCCACCTCGGAGCGGTGGATCGAGGGCACGTTCTTCCGGCGCGCCCGCGTCGAGGGCAACGACGTCGGCTACGGCTCGATCTGCGCGGCCGGCGAACACGCCACGATCATGCACTGGGTGGAGAACGACGGGCCCGTCCGCCCCGGTGAACTGCTGCTCCTCGACGCGGGCGTGGAGACCCGCACGCTGTACACCGCCGACGTGACCCGCACCCTCCCGATCAGCGGCACGTTCACACCGCTGCAGCGGGAGATCTACGACGCGGTGTACGAGGCGCAGGAGGCCGGCATGGCGGCGGTGAGACCCGGCGCCCCGTACCGCGACTTCCACGACGCCGCCCAGTGGTCGATGACCGAGCGGCTGGTGGCCTGGGGGCTCCTCGAGGGCCCGGTGCAGCGGGCGTTCGACCTCGGTCTGCAGCGTCGCTTCACCATGGCGGGCACGGGACACATGCTCGGTCTGGACGTGCACGACTGCGCGCGGGCCCGCAACGAGGACTACGTCGCCGGCGTCCTGGAGCCGGGCATGGTCCTCACCGTGGAGCCGGGCCTCTACTTCCAGCCGGACGATCTGACGGTGCCCGAGGAGTGGCGCGGCATCGGCGTCCGGATCGAGGACGACCTCCTGGTCACGGCGGACGGTTACGAGAACCTGTCGGGCGCCCTGCCGCGCTCGGCCGACGAGGTCGAGGCGTGGATGCGGGAGCACGCGGGATAGCGACAGAGGGGGTCGGGGACCCGGTTCCCGGCCGGCACCGGGCACCCGAAGGTCGGACAACAGGCCTTCAACGCAAGGCAGTTCGCCCGCATACCGACCCTTTCCAGGGGTAGCCGGAAGGCTCCGCGCACACCCAGTGCGCGGCGCCCGCGGCATCCGAGGGGGCCGCGGCGAGAAGGGGGAGACCGATGCTGGAGAAGTTCTCCGACACCCTGGCCCGTCATCTGTGGCTCCAGTTCGTCCTGTCGTGGCTGGCGACCACCGCTCTCGTGCTGCTGATCTATCCGGGGCGTTCGCTACCCGCGGTGCTGGCCAGGGTCGCGGCCGGCTGCGTGGGTGCCGTCTGGTTCACCCTGCGGATCCGCTCCCGGGAGAAGCGGGCGACCGGCAGCTCGACCGATGGACTGGTCACCCTGGAAGCGCAGTTGCGCAGGGGCGAGGTTCCCACCGACCCGGAGCGGCGGGAGGCGATGCGGGAACTGGTGGACCGACGTCTGCACCGGACCCGGCATCGCGGTGCGGCTCTGGTCTTCCTCTTCCTGCTCTTCGGGGGCGTGGCGGTGCTGACGGCCCTGACCGCGGGACCGCGGCAGACGATCGGGGTCGGGCTCCTCGCCGTGGCCTTCCTGACCTGGGCCGTCATCGGCGGCGGCCGGGGCCGGCAGCGGTTGCTGCGCATGCGGGAGCTCCTCGCCTCGGCCCCTGATCACACGGACCCGGACCACTCCGCCACGAGCCCGGGCGCTCCCGCCACGCACGGGGCAGGGCCCGGACGGCCCGAACGGCAGCCCCGCTGACGGCGTGCGGGAGGGGCCCGCGAAGAGCGGTCCCCGCCCCGGTGCCGAGGCGGGTCAGATCCTGCTCTCGGCCGCCGTGTCCGCCGACAGCCGCTGGGCCCCGTAGATGGGGATCACCGAGAGCAGGACGAGGACGGCCGCGACGACGTTCACGACCGGTGCCTGCTGGGGCCGGGTCATGTTGTTGAAGATCCAGATCGGCAGGGTCTCGATGCCTGGCCCGGCCGTGAATGTCGTGACGACGATCTCGTCGAAGGACAGCGCGAAGGCGAGCAGTCCGCCGGCCAGCAGCGCCGAGCGCACCAGCGGGAAGGTGACGTCGGCGAAGGCCCGGAAGGTGTCCGCTCCCAGGTCCATCGCGGCCTCCTCGAAGCTGCCGGAGGTACGGCGCAGCCGGGCGACGACGTTGTTGAAGACGACGACGATGCAGAAGGTCGCGTGGCCGACGATCACGGTGAACATGCCGAGTCCGACGCCGAGCGGTTCGAGCACCGTGCTGAACGCCGAGTTGAGGGCGATGCCCGTGACGATGCCGGGCAGCGCGATCGGCAGGACGACCACGAAGGAGACGGCGCCCCGGCCGAAGAAGCGGTGGCGGGCGACCGCGAAGGCGATCAGCGTGCCCAGGACCAGGGCGATCGCCGTGGCGCCGAGGCCCGCCTTGACCGAGACCCACAGGGCGTCGCGGGCGCCCGCGTTGTCCCAGGCGGCCGACCACCAGTGGACGGTGAGACCGGAGGGCGGCCAGCTCGCGCTGCGGTCCGGGTTGAAGGAGTTGACCAGGACGAGCGCGAGCGGCACGTAGATGACCGCGAAGCCGAGCCCGGCGGCGGCGCGCAGGGCGATGCGCGCGGGACGGGAGACTTGCACAGCGGGCTCCTCAGAGACTGCTCAGGGCGCCCGTGCGGCGCATCGCGAGGAGGTACACCACGATGACCACGACGGGGACCGTGCCGAGCGCGGCGGCCATGGGCAGGTTCAGTTCGATGTTGGAGTAGACGACGTTGCCGATGAGCTGGGTCCTGCCGCCGACGATCTGCACGGTGATGTAGTCACCGAGGCTGAGCGAGAAGGTGAAGACCGAGCCGGCGGCCACGGACGGCAGGACCATCGGCAGCACGACGGAGCGGAGGGTACGGCCCGCCCCGGCGCCCAGGTCGGCCGACGCGTCGAGCAGGTTGGCGGGCAGCTGCTCCAGTGCCGTGTGGATCGGAAGGATCATGTACGGCAGCCAGAGGTAGGTCAGTGCGATGATCGCCGCGGTCAGGCCGAACCCGGGACCGCTGAGTCCGAGGGGCCGCAACATCCAGTCGGCGAGGCCGCCTTGGGAGAGGATCAGCCGCCAGGCGTAGACCTTGACGAGGTAACTCGCCCACAGCGGCGTGAGGATGGCGACGACGAGCAGCGGACGCCGTCGGGGCCGGGCGATGCGGGCCGTGTAGAACGCGACGGGGAAGGCGATCAGGGCGCACAGTACGGTGACCGCGAGGGCGACGCCGATGCTGCGCAGGATGACCTGCCGGAAGACGGGCGTGGTGAACAGCTCTCGGAAGTTGTCCATCGACCAGACCTTGACGACCTCCGAGGTGAAGGAGTCGGTCGTCCAGAACGCGGAGACGAACAGCACGGCCAGCGAGCCGAGATAGAGCACCGCGAGCCACAGCAGCGGCGCGGTCAGGAGCAGGGACAGCCGCAGCCGGGAGTGCCGGTGCAGGGTCCCGGCGAGCCGCCGGACGGGTGAGCGTCCGGCGGCCGGCAGGGTGGAGGTCATCGCTTCGTCAGCCCTTGATCTCGGTCCAGGCCTGGACCCACTTGGCGTACGGGACGCAACGGACGTCCGTGCGGCCGTCCAGGCACTGCTCGATGGGCGTGTTCCAGAAGGCGATGTTCTTCCAGTAGCTCTCGTCGGCGGCGTGGAAGGTGTCGCAGAAGGAGCTGTCGCTGGTGTCCGCACAGGCCTTGGAGTTGGCGGGTGCCTCACCGAAGTACTCGGCGACCTGGGCGTTCACCTTCGGGGAGATGATCCAGTCCATCCACTTGTAGGCGCAGTTGGGGTGCTTGGCCTTGGCGGAGACCATCCAGGTGTCGGACCAGCCGGTGGAGCCCTCCGCGGGGACGAACGCCTTCACCTTGGCGCCCTCGTCCGCGGTGAGGTTGGCGATGACCTGCCAGCTCGTGCCGATGACGGAGTCGCCGCTCTTGAACGCGGAGATCTCCTTCAGGTAGTCGCTCCAGTACTCCCCCACGTTCGCGCTCTGCTTCTTCAGCAGGGCGACCGCCGCGTCGAACTGCTTCTGGTCGAGGGCGTAGGGGTCCTTGATCTTCAACTCGGGCCTGGCGGACTTCAGGTAGAGCGCCGCGTCCGCTATGTAGATGGGCGAGTCGTACGCGGTGACGTGGCCCTTGTACGCGGAGGCGTCGTCGAAGACCGCGGACCATGAGGTGGGGGCGGGCGTGACCTTCTGGGTGTTGTACATCAGGAGGTTGGCGCCCCGGCCGTGCGGGATGCCGTACATCTGGCCGTCGACGGAGTTCCAGGCACCCTTCTTCAGGCCGCTGAAGACGTCCTTGTAGTTCGGTACGAGGCCGGTGTTGACGGGGGCCGCGTCGCCCGAGGCGATCAGGCGCAGGGAGGCGTCGCCGGAGGCGGAGACCGCGTCGTACTGGCCGGTCTTCATCAGCTTGACCATCTCGTCGGAGCTGGCGGCGACCTTGGAATTGACCTGGCAGCCCGTCTGCTTCTCGAAGTCGCCGACCCAGTCGACCTTCGGGTCGTTGGAGCCGTCCTCGACGTAGCCGGCCCAGGCGATCAGGTTGACCTGCCCCTCGGTCTTGCCGAGCTTCGTGGGGGCCTTGAGGTCGGGCGGGTTGAGGCTGCCGGCCGAGGGCGAGCCGGAGTCGGAGGATCCGCAGGCGGTGGCCGCGAGGAGCACCGCGACGGCGGCGGCGGCCTGGAGGGTTCGGGTGAGTCGCCCGACGTACTCCATGGGTGACGGGGTCTGAGCGGGGGTCAGCTGGGGTCGGGGACCCGGACCGAGTGGCGGCGGTGCCACCGCAGGCGGACGCGGGTGCCGCGCAGGGCGGCGACGTCCTCGGAGGAGGTGTCCAGGTTCTGCTGGAGCGCGGTGAGGCGGCCGCCGGCGTCGAGGTCCACCAGGAAGCGGGTGGAGTCGCCCAGGTAGACGACCTCGGCGACGGTGCCGGTGGTGCTGGAGTGCTCCGGTTCGTCGGCCTCGGCGGACTCCTTGAGGACGCGGATCTTCTCGGGCCGGATGCTGTAGGTGCCCGGGGAGCCGACGACCTGCTGTGCGGACTGGCCCTCCAGCAGGTTGGAGGTGCCGACGAAGCCCGCGACGAAGGGGGTGGCGGGGCGTTCGTAGATCTCGGCCGGGGTGCCGACCTGTTCGATGCGGCCCTGGTGGAAGACGGCGATGCGGTCGCTCATCGTCAGGGCCTCCTCCTGGTCGTGGGTGACGAACACGAAGGTGATGCCGACCTCGCGCTGGATCGCCTTGAGTTCGACCTGCATCTGCTCGCGCAGCTTGAGGTCGAGGGCGCCGAGCGGTTCGTCGAGCAGCAGGACGCCGGGGCGGCCGACGAGGGCCCTGGCGAGGGCGACGCGCTGGCGCTGGCCACCGGAGAGCTGACTCGGGCGGCGCCGGCCGAACCCTTCGAGGCGGACGTCGGCGAGCGCCTTGCGGGCCCGTACCAGTCGCTCGGCCTTGGGCACCCTGCGGACCTTCAGGCCGTAGGCGACGTTCTGTTCCACCGTCATGTGCGGGAAGAGGGCGTAGTCCTGGAAGACGGTGTGGACGTCCCGTTCGAAGGGCGCGAGGCCGGTGACCTCCTGGCCGGCCAGCTCGATCCGGCCGGCGGTGGGGCGCTCGAACCCGGCGATCATCCGCAGCACGGTCGTCTTTCCGGAGCCGGACGGGCCGAGCATCGAGAAGAACTCGCCGTCGGCTATCTCCAGATCGACTCCGGCCACGGCGGTCGCGCCGCCGAACTCCTTGCGCAGGCCCTGGAGCCGGATCGCCTGTGCCTCCATGGGCGGGAACCTTTCTGGTGCGGTGGCGCGTTGCAACACTGACCGGAAAGATATGAAGTCATAGTTCAAATCTCAAGACCCCTTTAGAGTAAAGGTTGAGTCAACGCACAAGGTGGTGACCGTGAAGCAACACAGGGACGACGGCGTCCGCAGAGCCGTCTTCACTCCCGTGGACAACCGCGCCCGCGTCGAGACGGTGGTGCACCGCATCGGCGACGCCATCGAGCTCGGGCTGCTCGCCGACGGCGAGCAGCTGCCCGGCGAGATGGACCTGGCCGGGCAGCTCGGCGTGTCCACGGTCACCCTGCGCGAGGCGCTCATGGCCCTCCGGCAGCAGGGACTGGTGACCACACGGCGCGGACGCGGCGGCGGCAGCTTCGTCTCGCTGCCCGAGGTGCCCGGCGAGGACCGGCTGAGGGTCAGGCTGGCCGGCTGGAGCACCGAGGAGCTGCGCGACCTCGGGGACCACTGGGCGGCCGTCTCCGGTGCCGCCGCCCGCCTCGCGGCACAGCGCACCGAACCGGACGACCTGCGGGCGCTGCGGCGCACCCTGGACGAGCTGGCGTCGGCCGAGGACGCCGCCGCCCGCAGCCGCGTCTACGGCCGCTTCCACGTCGAACTCGCGGCGGCGGCACAGTCCGCCCGGCTGACCCGTGAACAGGTCGCGCTGCAGACCGAGGTGGGGGCGCTGATGTGCCTGGTGCTCGGGGACGACGAATATCGTGAAGAAGTCGCAGACCGTCACCGCTCCGTAATCTCGGCGGTGCAAGATGGGGCCCACGATTCGGCCAGAGCGCTGGCCGAGCGGTGCGTACAGGACTCGACGGCGCGGCTCATCGGCCTGCGTCTGGCGATGCCCCGCACCGCGTCCGGTTCCCGTCCGCTGGAGGGCACCCATGAGCAGGAGCCCCGGCCCGGTCGGCGCGACCGCAACGCTTGACGGCGGTCCCGAGGCGGCCGTCGCCGCCCAGGTCCGCTCGACGCTGGAGACCGTCTTCGCCGCGGTCGCCGAGACCCGGGACGAGACGACCGCGCTGCTCACCCGGGTGACCGCACAGGGCCGCCGCCCCGCCACCGTGGACCTCGCCGCGCTGCGTCCCGGGCTCCATCTGCGGCTCGTGCGGCAGGAGTTGGTGTCGGGCGTCGGCTTCGTGGCGGCGCCGGGCCTGCTCGGTGACGTGCCGGCGTGGCTGGAGTGGTGGCAGCAGGGCGCCGACGGGAACGTACGGCCGCTGCTGCTCGACCTCGACCCGGCGCACTCCGCGTACTCCGACTACACGCACTGGGACTGGTTCGCGCTCCCGCGGGACACCGGGCGGCGCGCGGTCGCCGGGCCCTATGTCGACTACCTCTGCTCCGACGAGTACAGCCTGACGCTGTCCGCCCCCGTCCACGTGGAGGGCCGGTTCGTGGGGGTGGCGGCGGCCGACGTGTATCTGCGGCACTTCGAGGGCGCGGTCGTACCGCTCCTGCAGCGGCTGCCCGGGGCCGCCCATCTGGTCAACGCGCGGGGCCGGGTGGCCGCCTCCGCCGACCCGGACCATCTGGCCGGATCACTCACCAAGGGACCGGACTTCGGGTCCGTGCTGACGGCGGCGCGGAGCGCGCGCTTCGAGGAGATGCGGCTCGTGCCGTGCGACGGAGTGCCGCTCGTCCTGGTGACGCCGGCCGGCTGAGGCGGCGGCGGGATCTCACCCGGGGATCGGGCCCGAGGACTCAGACCGCGCGCAGTTCCGCGGCGCCGTTGCGGGTGGTGCGCGCCTTGCCGGGGCCGCCCGACGCCGGTCGGACCGCCTCGCGCAGGACGAGCGTCATCCGCGTATAGCCCATGTCCTGAAGGGTTTTGGGGGTGTCGTCGACGATGCGGCAGTCGGTGCTGCCCCAGCGCGGGTCCGGGTGGACGACCGGGCGCACCGCGCCGTCGTGCTGGACCGCGCCCGGGCCGACCGCGCGGATCCAGTGCGGCAGACCGTGTCGATAGGCCGCGTCCATGATCGGGTCCTGGGCGATGTCCCGGCGGATCGACAGCAGTCCGCGGTCCTGTCCGTGCCGCTCGACGGCCGCCGCGAAGTGCGCGAGCATGGGCAGACACCAGCGCGACTCGTGCTCGCCGAGGACCGTGGCCGCGTCGGGGTGGAACAGGACGAAGCGCAGGAAGTTGTCTCCCGGCATGGCGGTCGGATGCGCTCCGACACCGCTGAAAAGTGTCTCGAACCCGGCGTTGGACAGCACGACGTCCCAGCGGTGGTCGAACACCACGGAGGGGAACGGGACGGCCTCGAGCAGGCTCGCGAAGTCCTGGAGGTACGCCTGTGCTTCGAGACTCTCGGGGACAGGTCGCGGCTGGGACCGCTGCCTTCCTGCCTGGTACGCCATCGGGAGGTCACCCCTCTTGCCTCTGCGGCCTTCACGCGGCGGACCGATCCTGCTGCCCAGGGCACAGGCGTGTCAACTATCGTGGCATTTGGCGCTTGTTGACGGCTGAATCTCGCCACAGTTGTGGCGAGACCTGGATGTGAGTTCGAGCAAGGGGCTACGCTCCGGATGGTCCCCGGTCTTCGCGCCGGGACACGTCCCGGCCCTCGCGTCCGGATGGTGCCCGACCTTCGTGAGAGCGACCTGAGAGAGACGTAGGAGATCTGTCGGTGACGGATGGCTTCGAGGTTCCGGGCGCCACGGCGACGGTTCTGCTGCAGGCCGTCGTGGCCCGGGTCACCACACTCGCCGACCGGCTCGGCGTGCAGCACGCCGAGGTCTTCGACGTCCGGCGGCTGTCGGCCGAATCCGGTGTCCCCGAGCCCGTGGTCAAGACCCTGCTCGGCGGCCGCCCCGCCGGTGAACCCGACCTGCAGGCCCGCTTCCTGCAACGGCTCGACCTGCTGCGCCGCACCCGGCTCAAGCCCAACGGGCGCCGCTACACCCAGCAGGAGATCGCGGACGGCGCCGGCATGTCGCGTCAGCAGGCGGGCGCCCTCATCAACGGCGACCGGCGCCCCACCATGGAGCACTGCGACGCCATCCAGCGTTTCTTCCGCGTGCACGCCGGATTCCTGACCGCGGAGGACTCCGAAGCACTCGTGGGCGCGCTCCAGCGCTCCGAGCAGGAACTCCTGCAACGACTCGCCGACCGCGAACGGGCGGCGGCCACCGTCGCCGACGACCCGCTGGACCGACTGCTCCTCGACCACGGGGTCCGCGGAATCGCCTGGCGGGCCGCGCAGTTGCCCACCGACCAGCACCGGGACAAGGTCGCCGAGTGGCTGGACATGCTCCTGGAGAGCGTCAAACGGCCAGAGTCGTGAGCCGGGGGAGATCTGTGGGCATCGGAAGGGACATGCGCCGCCTGTGCGGCGAGTTGGTCGCGGAGCTGTCGCTGCCGGCACCGGCGGCACCGGCCGACCTGTACGCGGCGCTGTGCGGCGCGATGAGCAGACGCCGCGGTCGTCCCGTCCAGTTCCGTACGGCCCCCTTCCCGCCCGGCACCGCCAGCGGTCTGTGGCTCGACATGGCCGAACAGGACCTCGTCGTCATCGAGGAACGCACGGCGCCGGACCACCAGTTGGTCATCCTGGGCCACGAACTGTGGCACATGAAGGCCGGGCACTGCAGTCACCATGTCGAGGGAGCCGCCGTCGCGGCACGCTTACTGAACGAGGGCGCCGACCTCCGGGCGACCGTCCTCAAGGTGGCCGCCCGCACCCGCTTCGACCTCGCCGACGAGAAGGAGGCCGAGAGCTTCGGCCTGCTGCTCGCCAGCAAGTGCCGCACCTGGCTGGCCGGTTCGTCACTGCGTGGCCCGGTGCAGCGTGACGGTCTGGCAGGCCGCATCGAGGCGTCCCTGGGCTATCGCGGGCCGCGGGGCTGAAGGTCCCGCGACCATGGACGGATCCAGCTACTACATCCCTGCCGTCGCCATGGGCGCCGCCCTCACGTTCAAGGGGCCCGCGCTGCTGCGCGGCTGGCGCGATCCCCTGCTGCGTTCCGTGGGTGTCCTGCTGGCCCTCGCCGGCCTGGTCTTCCTCTTCGCGGCCCCGCCGACCATTGCCGCCGTCAACGACGCCACCGGGATACCGAACGTCTCAGGACCCCTGGTCTACTGCCTGTTGAGCGCGTTCAGCGCCTCCTGTCTGGTGCTGATCATCAACTGGCGCGGCGGTCCGCCCGAGGTGACCCGTCGTCTCGCCCGTCGCTGGATCCTCGGCTACACGGTGGTCGGCGTGGCCCTGATCGCACTGTTCGTCCTCGGGGAGGCGCCCGTCGAACGACTGCGCGACCTCGACACCTACTACGCCAACACCCCCTTCATCCGCGAGATGATCGTGCTCTACCTCGCGTCGCTGTCCGTCGCGGGGATCGCGATGAACGTCATGTGCTGGCGCTGGGCGGCGCAGGTCCGTGGCCGGCTGCGCGCCGGGCTGGTGATCATCGCGCTCGGCTCGCTGTTCAACATCCCTTACTCGGCCGCCAAGTTCGCCGCCGTGGTGGCCCGCTGGAACGGCGGCGACCTGGACGGCCTGAGCACCAACGTGGCGCCCGTACTGGCCTCGGCCGGCGCCCAGCTCACCGCGGTCGGCTTCTGTGTGCCACTGGCCTGCCAGCGCATCGGGGACAGCTGGAACACCTGGTCGACCTACCGCCGACTCGGACCGCTGTGGCGCGAACTGCGGCCGGTCGCCGCCCCCGAGGACCGCGCGGTGCGCATGTCCTGGTGGTCGCCCGCCGAACTCCAGGTCACACAGCGCGAGTCCGACATCCACGACGGCATGCTCAGCCTCTATCCCTACTTCGACTCCGCGCTGCGCTCCCGGGCCTACGACGCCGCCGTCGCCGCCGGCTCCTCCCCCGGCGACGCGCAGGCCGAGGCCGACGCCGCGATGGTGACGGCCGCGGTGCGCGCGAGGGCGGCCGACCCCGACGGCAGGGTCATCAGCTCGGCGGACGCGCCCACCGCCCCGGGTGCCGCGGACATCTCGTCCGTGCACAGCGACGGCCCGCGTGATCTCGTCCGCATGTCGATCGCGCTGCGCGAGTCGGCGGTCGTGGCGGCGGCACGTGGACGGGCCGCGCACGCCGGCTCCCCGACCGTCGACCCGACGACCGAGTCCGCCGGGACGGCCGGGACCGCCTCGGCCGACCAGGGCCGCGGCACCTGACCGGAACCCGGCTCAGGTGGCGCTGCGTTCGCTCGCCTCGCGCAGATCCCTCTCCATCGCACGGTTCCTGGCGGTGTCCGGCTGTCCCGCCGTCGTACCCGGGCGTCCGGCGCGCAGCAGCTCGCGCCAGTGCTCGCGGCTCCAGTCGGCCGGACGCGTACTGGTCGTGAACTCCTCGACCAGAGCGAGGAAGCGGGCCGGATCACTGTGGAAGGGGAAGTGGCCGGCGCCCTCGAAGATCTCCAGCCGGCTGCCCGGCATGGCCTCGTGGGCACCGTAGGCGTGGCGCACCGGTACCACGCTGTCCCGGTCGCCCCACAGGAGCATGGTGGGCATGCCCTCGGTGAGGTAGCAGCGGTCGAGCATGGTGACCGCCTGGCCGCGCCAGTCGACGACGGCCCGCAGCGTCCGGATGAACGCGCTGCGGGACGTCGTGTCGGGCAGCGCGTCCACCAGGTTCAGCAACTCCGGTGCGTCCTGGCCCAGATCGGTGTCGAGCAGCCGCATCAACCTCAGGAAGAGGCCCACTTGCAGGCGCATGCCCGGCAGTCGCAGGGAGGAGAGCGCGAGATGCGCGCCGGGCAGGGAGACGGCGCGCAGGACGGGGTTGACCTCGCCGCCGACGCCGCCGGCGCTCACGAGGATCAACCGCTCGGTGCGTTCGGGGAACTGGTACGCGAACTGCATCGCCACTCCCCCGCCGAGCGAGTGCCCGACCAGCGTGGCGGACTCGATGTCGAGGGTCGTCAGCAGATCGCGTACGCCGTTGGCGTAGGCGGCCACCGAGTAGTCGGCGCGCGGCTTGTCTGAATCGCCGTGGCCGAGCAGGTCGGGTGCGATCACGGTGTGGCTGCGGGCGAGGTCGGGGATCAGGTCGGCCCAGGTGGCGGAGGAGTCGCCGATGCCGTGGATCAGCACGAGCGCCGGGCCCTTGCCGGCCATCCGGTACGCGCGCCGGTAGCCGTGCACGACGCGGTGACGCAGGCGCAGTTCCACGTCGTTCACGGAACGCAGCCGCGGAGTGCGCCGGGGGTGCGGGGGCGGTGAGTCGTCCACGGGCTGGCCTCCCCGTTCCGGGCGGCCGCCGGAGCGGTCGCCGCAGTTCACGAGCCGCCGGGAGGACGGCTCCGGGGCCGTCCGGTGGGCGGCCCCCAGCTCTTCTCTCCAGCGTAGGGCCCCTGTCCCACAAGGGATTTCCGTGAGGTTTCGCCTCCGCTAAGCGGGCGAACCTGCACGGACCGAAACCGGATTGTCAGTGGTGGACGGCAAGCTGGGTCCAGGAGCAGTGTCACGACAAGCCGACCGGGAGAGCCGTCCGATGCCGACCGCCGTACTGACCGAACACGAACGCGCCGCCGTGCAGGCCTATCTCCGTCTCCTCCAGACGGTTCGAGCAGCGTTCGACGGGCCGCCCGACGGGGGCCGACCACCCATGGTGCCGCCGGCCGTCCTCGCCGAGGCGGAGCGAGCCCTGGCGGCGGCCGGACTCGCGGGCAACGAGGAGGAGTTCTTCCGACTGCTCCAGGCGTGGTGCCCGGAGCCGGGCTGGGCGTGAGCTGGTCCGGGGGCGGGGTCGGGCCCGGCGTGAGCTAGTCCGGGGGCAGGGGCCGGCTCGGGGTGTGGGGGCCGGTCCCCGGAGCGGAGGTTGGGCCAGGACCTGCGTCGGGGCCGGGGAGAGGGCCGGGATCGAGGCTGGGGGTGGGGCCGGGAGCCGGGATGGGGCCCGCCGGCAGGTGGGGAGCCTGACCACGGCCCGCGCTCGCGCCCGCGTCCGGGCCTGCGCCTGCGCCCGTCCCCGCCGCCGGACCTGCGCCTGCGCCGGGAGAACGGCCGGGAGGCCGGTGGATCTCGGCGTCGTGACGTGCCCGGAGCGACGCTCCCCCGGCGAGGCTGTCGTCGAGGAACGCGGACAGCTCGGAGAGTGCGTCCAGGGCCCGTTGGAGCGCGGGGCGCCGCTCACCGTGCGCGACGGCGATCAGGAACCAGATGACGGGATCGGCCCACACCCTCCGCTCGGGCTCCGCCAGGAGGTCGCAGAACTCCCGGTAGCTGCGCAGCCGTCCTTCGGGTTCGAGGAGGGCGTCCGTGCCGAGGCTGGACTGGGTCGCGTAGTAGATCTCGCAGGCGGCGAAGGCGGCGTGCACCTTCTGCAGCAGGCCGGGCAACCGCGTGTCGTCGTTCCCGGCCAGCCGAAGGAAGGGCAGGTCGTGACGGGTTCGGTTCATCTGTGCGAACAGGCAGGCGGTCATCCACACGCTGGACCCGAGGACGACCCCCTTCCCGGTGAACCAGTCGGCGCCCTTGCCCTCCATCCGCCGCGGGTCGGTGAGGACCTGCGCGGGCGGGTAGCAGCCTTCGCGCTCCACGGAGGTGGCGTAGAGGGAGAGCCGGTGGTGCACCTCGGCGGTGTGCCGGCGGAGGGGGTTGAGGTACGCCATGGTCCGGCTCTCGCGCTGGACGCGCTCGCCGTCACGCCGCTGCTGCCGGCTGGACAGCCACGCGAGCGTCAGGGAGATGGCACCCGAGGTCACCGCGGAGATCAGGGTCACGGAGAGGGCGTCCACGGGGCTGCCTCTTTCGCACGGGATCGGTGGACGGAGGGGGGTTGGCGACACGGTGGCCGGTGAGAGGCGTCGGGTGGGGGGCGCCCACGGCTGGGCGGAGCCTCGGGAGCCGCCTCCCGCCCGGCCTCATGGCCCGACGTCCGCGCTCCCCTCCCGGCCTCGGCTCACGACCGACCGCCGAACTGCCACGGCTGGACCTCGACCTCGGCGTAGCGGTCGGCCGCCAGGGGGGCAGCGGTGAGGACGGCACGAGCAGCGTCCGGATCCGACGCGCGCACCAACGCGGCCGTGCCCAGCCAGGTGCACCCGTCGTCGGACAACAGGGGCCCGTACGCGATCAACTCGTCCCGCCCGCTGGAAGGAACCGGATCGGGGAGGCCGGAGGCGTCGACCTCCCGCCCCTCACCGAGGCCGAGGACCAGGTAGCGCGCGCCGCCGGTCCGGCCGCCGGGGAAGTCCCACATGGTGCGCCCCAGCAGGTTCCGCCACCGGCGCAGCATCACGTCCCGGTACACGCCCGCCTGATAGCCGGGCTCGTCGAACGCGAACGCGCGGGCGGCACGGACGTCCGGCAGGTCGACGATGTGCACGCTGCCGGTGGGAACGTCGTCGTCGTCCGCTCCGGTGAGGGTCGGCCCCCGGGCGATCATCTCCTTCGCGTACCCGTCCATGTAGGACCAGTGGTCCTCCAACAACTCCTCACGCAGGGCCAGGGAGTCGGCCCGATCGCGGTGATAGCAGAAGAACTCCATACCCACACTCTGTACCACCGGCCGGCCGACCACTCAGGACCGGAGAAACCCGGACACGACTCGATGCCGGCGGACGGCGAGACGTACCGGGGAGCGAAGTGGACGAGGAGGGACGACGCACGCCTGCTCACCCCGGTTTCCTTCAACCCCCCTCCGGAGGTGTCCACATATACGGCGTTGCCGTCGTCGCGGGGTGGAGGCCCAGGCGTCGCAGGGTCGGTGCGCTGGCGTGGGACGCGTCGACGTGCAGGTGTTCGGCGCCCCGGGCCACGGCCAGGCGGGCTCGGGCCGCTGTGAGGGCGCGGTAGATTCCGCGGCCGCGCCAGGGCGGGACCGTCGTGCCGCCGCGGAGGCCGGCGAAGGTGCCGCCGGGGGTCAGGACGAGCCACGCGGCGGAGACGACCTCTCCGTCGGCCTCGGCGACGAGGACGGCCATGTCGTCCGGCGCCGCCTCGATCTGCCCGCTGAGGAAGGCGTGGAGCGGGCGCCAGTCCGTGTCCCACACGGCCGCCTCCATCTCCGCGATCCGGCGGATGTCGGGCTCCGCCGCGACGCGTCGCAGGACGACTCCCCCGGGGAGCGGAGACTCCGCCGCCAGGTCCGCCGCGCGGCCGATCAGCACCGTCTGGGTGGGACCCGGAACGAAGCCCGCCGCGCGGAGGCGGTCGCCGAGGTCGGCCGGCCTGTCGTGGCCGCGGATCTTCCACTCGACGGCCTCACCACGTGCGGCGAAGTGGTCGCGCTGCCGGGCGATCAGCCGGTCCAGGTCCGCGCCGCCCGGCCCCAGGTCGCGGGGGCCGATGACGAAGCCGCAGGAGTGCCCGACCACCCGGTGCACCGGGTGGTCGGCCTCCCATCGCACGCCTGCGGGCAGGGCGGGCGGAACGCCTCGCATCTGCGCGTCGTACGCGGCCAGCAGCACCTCGATGTCGTCGGTCACGGTGTCGAGCGTACGGAGGCCTGTTCCGTGCCCTGCCCGGTCCCCCGCCCCGCCCTCCGCCGCGGCCGGCCCGGGCAGCCCATCCCGGCTCAACTCCCCCTCCAGGTGCCGCTTTTCAGCCGGCGGGAGCACGCGGGACCGTCACCGCTGTACCCATCAGCCCGCCCCTCACCGTCCAGCGGCCGTCGAAGGACGCGACCGGGCGACCGTCCACCACCGGTCCGGGGACGAGGAGTTGGGCTCGGAAGCGGCCCGTGGGGGCACCGGACGGCGCGGCCCCGGGCGCGCTCGGCGTGACGGAGATGTCGATGTCCGCCTCGGAGAAGTCCAGCCACTCGCCGGTGAGGGGGAACCACGCCTTGTAGACCGACTCCTTGGCGCTGAAGAGGAGGCGGTCCCAGTGCACGGCGGGGATTCGGTCCCGTAGGAGGGCGAGGCGGGCCGACTCGGCGGGCAGGGCGACGGCTTCGAGGACACCGGCCGGCAGGCCCTTGTGGGGTTCGGCGTCGATGCCGAGCGAGGCCAGGTCAGTGGCGCGGGCGAGGGCTGCTGCGCTGTAGCCGTCGCAGTGGGTCATGCTGCCGACCAGACCGGCCGGCCACCGCGGCGCGCCGCGCTCGCCGGGCAGCACGGGGGCCGGGGGAACGCCCAGTTTCTCCATGGCACGCCGGGCGCAGAAACGCACGGTCGCGAACTCGCGTCGCCGTTTCGCCACCGCCCGGGTCAGGAGCGCCTGTTCCTCGGGGTACAGCGGCGCGGCCTCGGTCCCGTCGTCACCGTGGCTCTCCACGGCCACCACCGACTCCGGGAGCAGCTCCTCCATCACCGGCTTTGACCTCCATCGGCAGAATGCGGCGCAGCGTGCCCGGCTGTCCCGGACGCTTGCGCCATTCTCGCGGGTAACCCACCGAGACCTCTTCGAAGCGCACACCCTCGTGCCAGGTGGTCCGAGGGATGTGCAGATGTCCGTAGACCATGGTCTCGACGCGGAACCGGCGGTGCCAGTCGGCGGTCGCGGTGGTCCCGCACCACATGGCGAACTCGGGGTAGCGCAGGATGTCCGTCGGATGGCGGTCCAGCGGATAGTGGTTGACCGGGACGACCGGCAGGTCGTCGGGGACTTCGGCGAGCCGGCGTTCGGTCTCGGCGACCCGGGCCCGGCACCAGGCCTCACGGCTCGGGTAGGGGTCGGGGTGGAGCAGGTACTCGTCGGTGCAGACGACCCCGGTCTCGTGGGCGTAGGCCAGGCCCTGGTCCTTGTCGGCGCAGCCCGCGGGCAGGAACGAGTAGTCGTAGAGCAGGAAGAGCGGGGCGACGACGGCCGGGCCGCCGGGGCCCTCCCAGACGGGGTAGGGGTCCTCGGGGGTCGCGACGCCGAGCTCCCGGCACAGGGCGACCAGGTGGTCGTAGCGGTCGACGCCCCGAAGCTGGACGGAGTCCTTCGGGTGGGTCCACAGTTCGTGGTTGCCGGGGACCCAGACGACCTTGCGGAAGCGGCCGGCGAGTGTCTCCAGGGTCCAGCGGATGTCGTCGACGATCTCGCCGATGTCTCCGGCCACCAGGAGCCAGTCCCGGTCCGTCTCGGGGTGCATCCGTTCGACTATGGCGCGGTTCTCGGGATAGCCGATGTGCAGGTCACTGATGGCGAGCAGGTTCCCGTCGCCGCCGTCGATCGGCCGCACGCGGCACCCCCGAAGAACCGTGGACATAGGACGGCAACACAAGAACACACGCGGCCGCCGGGGGACAAGGAGGCGCCAGGCGGGGAGGCCCGACGGAAGATCGGTGAATCCGTAACATCCCTGTAGCAGCGGAGGGGTTCCGCGCCCCCTATGATCGCCCCAACACCACCGTCTCGAACCGGCCTTGGCCCATGACGGCTGGGTGTACCTCCCCTACCCCTGGCCGGGCCCGGCCTGCTCCGCCGTGCCCGGAAACCGTAAAGGTGGCTTGCATGGGCTCTCCCGTACGCGTCTGGCTCAACCGCACGTACGCGGAGAACGTGTTCTTCATCGATCAGCTGCGGAGTAATCCGCAGCATCGTGCGGTCGAGGTCCATGCCACCCACGGCGACGCCGACTCCCCCGTGCTGGCCGCGGCGGACACCGCCGAGCTGGAGCCGGACGGTCTGTCGCCGCGCGCCTACGTCGAGTACGCGCTCGACCTCTGCGCCCGCCGCTCGATCGACGTGTTCGTGCCGGTCCTGCACCAGGCGGCGATCGTGGCGCAGCGCGCGGAGTTCGCCGCCGTGGGCACGGCGCTGCTGGCACCGCCCGCGGAGGCGGTCGCGGTCTTCCACGACAAGGCCACCGCGTATCAGGCGGTCGAGTCCGTGGGGGTGCCGGTGCCTCCGTGGTGGCGGGTGCGCACGGAGGAGGAGCTGGTCGCCGCGGTCGAGTCGCTGGAGGCGGCGGGTCAGCGGGCCTGCTTCAAGCCGGCTGCCGGAGCGGGCGGGGTGGGCTTCCGCGTCATCACCCGCACGCCGTTCTCCCTCACGCATCTGAACGGTTTCCCCAGCGCGTACGTCCCGCTCGACCTGGTCGTGGAGGCGCTGCGCGCGGCCGAGGAGCCCGTCGACTGGCTGGTCATGCCGCACCTGGGGCAGCCCGAGGTGTCGGTGGACTGCCTGACCGGGCCCGACGGGCGGGTGCGCATGGCGATCGGGCGGACCAAGAACGGGCGCCGTCGCGGCTTCACACTGCACCCCTCCTGGATCGAGCCGGCGCGGCTGCTCGCGGAGGCGTTCGGACTGAAGCACCTGTCGAACATCCAGTTCCGGATGTACGGCGACCAGCCGGTCCTGATGGACGTGAACACCCGTCCGGCGGGCGGGCTGCACCAGCTCGCGCAGTGCGGGGTGAACGCCCCCTGGGCGGCTGTGCAGTTGGCGTTGGGCGAGGAGACGGGCGAGATCGTTCCGCCGTTCCTCGCGCAGGACTACACGGTGGTGTCGGGTCCGCGTCCGGTGCGTCCGGTGTCGCTGCCGCAGCAGCGGACGGCGGCGGACGCGGACGCGGCGGTGCCCATGCTCCCGGCGGTGCCGGCCCAGCCCATGGACTCCCCGTCCGGCCCGCACGGGACGGTCCCCGCGAACGCGACGGGATCCACGGCGTCCTCACCGGTCGGCCCGGCGAACGCCTCGGCCTCGGCGGCCGCCGCCCCGGCGGGCAGCGCCGCCACCGCGCCGGCCTAGTGCGGTGCCGGTGAACGCGTACCGGGCCGGGCCGAGCGCCGGGCCGGGCCGAGCGCCGGATCGGGCGTCGGCGGACCTGTAGGTTCCCGGCATGAGCGGTGACGTCGGGACGCGGATCCGATGCGCGCAGGAGGCCGACGCGGCCGTGATCGCGCGCGTCCACATGGCCTCGCGGTCGGCGACGATGCCGTATCTGCCCCCGCAGAGACGGAACCACGAGCAGGTCACCCGTTGGGTCCGGGACGTCCTGCTCAAGGAGTGCCTCCTGTGGGTCGCGGTGTGCGATGCGGAGGTCGTCGGCTACGCGGCCCTGGACGGCGACCTGCTCGAACACCTCTATCTGCGCCCGGACGTCCGCCGGCGGGGCGTCGGCACGCTCCTGCTCGACGAGGTGCGGCGGCACCGTCCCGACGGGGTGTCCCTCCACGTCTTCCAGCAGAACACCGGCGCCCGCGCGTTCTACGAGCGGCACGGTTTCGTCGTCGTCGAGGCCGGCGACGGGGCCGGTAACATGGAGAACCTGCCCGACCTGACGCTCCGCTGGACACCGGAGGGCCCGCGGCGGTGAACCGGCTCCCGCGTCCGGGGCCTCGGCAGGCCGCGCGGTCGGCCGGGATGCGGCGGCGCGGGGCATCGGATTCCAGGGTCCACTGGGGTGACCACGGCGACCCGCGATCTCTCGACCACTACCGTGACGCGGCGAACTCCTGCCACTGGTTGGGTAGTTGATCGAAGACCCGAAATCCGCTCCGCGTCTTGACAGCTCGATTGGTCCATACCAACTTGGTTGCGCACCTCTCTGCACTCCCGAACACCCCCATTCCCCAGGGAGATCGCGTGCGCATCACACAACTCAGACGCTCCAGACATCGCTTCCTCGCCCTCCTCGGCACGGCCGCGCTGGCCCTGGCCGGGGCCGTCGCCCTGCCCGGTACGGCACAGGCGGCCAACATCCTGACCAACCCCGGCTTCGAGACGGGCGGCCTCTCCCCCTGGTCCTGCTCCGGCAACCTGGGCTCCATCGTCTCCAGCCCGGTCCACGGGGGCGCCAAAGCCCTTGCGGGGGCCGTGAGTTCGAGCGACAACGCGCAGTGCACCCAGACCGTGTCGGTCCAGCCGAACACGACGTACAGCCTCAAGGGCTGGGTGCGCGGCAGCTACGTCTACCTGGGCGTCGACGGCGGCGCATCGACCTGGACGACGTCCCCGTCCGCGTACAGCCAGCTCAGCGTCTCCTTCACCACCGGCGCCTCGCAGACCAGCGCGAAGATCTACGTGCACGGCTGGTACGCGCAGGGCACCTACTACGCCGACGACATCAGCCTGGACGGTCCGGGCGGCGGCGGGGGCGGCTCCGACACGCAGGCACCGACCGCGCCCAGCGGTCTGACCTCGACCGGCAAGACCTCCTCCAGCGTGTCGCTGTCCTGGGCCGCGTCGAGCGACAACGTCGGCGTCACCGCGTACGACATCTACAGCGGCTCCAACCAGTTGCTCAGCGTGTCGGGCACCAGCGCGACCGTCAGCGGGCTGTCCGCCGGCACGGCCTACACGTTCACCGTCAAGGCGCGGGACGCGGCCGGGAACACCTCCGGCGCCTCCAACTCCGTGAGCGTCACGACGAACGCGGGCGGTGGCGGCGGCACCGGCTTCAAGCAGGCCGCGCCCTACCTGTACGAGGGCTGGGGCGACCCGCCGAACCCCACCACGGTGATGAACGCGACCGGCGTCAAGTGGTTCACGATGGCGTTCGTCCTGGACTCCGGTGGCTGCACGCCGAGTTGGGACAGCAGTCGGCCGCTGACCGGTGGCGTCGACCAGACCGCCATCAACCAGATCCGCTCGGCGGGCGGTGACATCGTGCCGTCGTTCGGTGGCTGGCAGGGCAGCAAGCTCGGCGCCAACTGCTCCTCGGCGAGCGCACTCGCCGGCGCGCTCCAGAAGGTGATCGACGCCTACGGCCTCAAGGCGATCGACATGGACATCGAGAACACCGACGAGTTCGAGAACGAGGCCGTCCAGGCGAAGATCCTGACCGCGCTGAAGACCGTCAAGGCCAACAACCCCGGTCTGAGGACGATCGTCACCTTCGGCACCTCGACGACCGGCCCGACCTACTACGGGAACCGGCTCATCGAGCAGGCGCAGTCGCTGAACGCCAACATCGACGTCTTCACCATCATGCCGTTCGACTTCGGCGGCGGCTCCGACATGTACGGCAACACGGTCAACGCGGCCGAGGGGCTGAAGACCAAGCTGAAGTCGACCTTCGGCTGGGACGACTCGACGGCCTACTCGCACATCGGCATCTCCGGCATGAACGGTCTGTCCGACCAGCAGGAGAACACGACGCCGGCGATCTGGACCCAGATCCGCGACTGGTCGAACACCCACCACATCGCCCGGCTCGCCTACTGGTCGGTCAACCGCGACCGGTCCTGCCCCGGGGGCGGCGTGGTGAGCAACTGCTCCGGCATCAGCCAGAGCACCTGGCAGTTCACGTCGATCACGGCCGGCTTCACGGGCTGAGACCGACAGCGGGCCCGCCGGGGCCCGCCGGACAGCGAGACGACGCGGCGGGGCGCCCGGAGATCCGGGCGGCCCGTCGCGTTACGCTCCCCGCACGACCGGCGTCAGCAGAAAGGCCCGCGGTGACCAGCACGCTCTCCGAGGGGAACACCCCGCCCCGCGCCCGACTGGGCAGTTGGCCCACCCCGCTCGAACCGGCGCCCCGACTGGCGGCGGCGCTCGGCCTCGGCCCCGACGACCTGTGGGTCAAACGCGACGACCTCACCGGCCTGGGCGGCGGCGGCAACAAGATCCGCAAGCTGGAGTGGACCTGCGGTGCGGCGCTCGCCGACGGCGCCACCGTGCTGGTGACGACCGGCGCGGCGCAGTCCAACCACGCCCGGCTGACGGCGGCCGCGGGCGCCCGGCTGGGGCTGCGGGTCGTCCTCGTCCTCGCGGGCTCGCCTCCGGAGTCCGGGCCCTCCGGTACCCCCGCGAACACCGCCTCGGGCAACCTCGCGCTCGACGGCCTCCTCGGCGCCCACGTCGTCCGGGAGGAGGACCGCACCCGACTCGCCGCGCGGGCGGAGCAGGTCGCGGAGGAACTGCGGGCGGCCGGAGAGGTCCCGGCGCTGATCCCCTTCGGCGGGTCCAGCCCGCTGGGCGCCCGCGGCTACGCCGCGTGCGCGGACGAGATCATCGACCAGGCGCCGGACGTGGCGAGCGTGGTCGTCGCCCTCGGCTCGGGCGGCACCATGGCGGGGCTCGTCGCGGGGCTGGGCGACGGGCGGGTCCTCGGCGTGCACGTCGGCGCCGTCGACGAGCCCGCCCGGACCGTCGCGGACCTGGTCTCGGAGCTGTGCGGCCGCCCCTGCGACCCGCACGCGCTGCGGGTGCGCCACGACCAGGTCGGGGCGGGCTACGCCACGCTCACCGAGCCGGTCATGAACGCCCTGACCCTGGCCGCGCGGACGGAGGGCATCGTCCTGGACCCGATCTACACCGGCCGGGCGATGGCCGGGCTGGCAGCCGCCGTCGCGGACGGCGACATCGCCGCCGGGCAGCGCACCGTCTTCCTGCACACCGGCGGACTGCCCGGCTTCTTCGGCCACCCCACGACGGTCGCCCGGGCGGAGGCCGGGCTGCTCGACCTTCCGGGCGACCCCACGACGCCCTCGTCGACTCCCTGACGCCGGGGGACGTCAGGCCGGTGATGCCGACGGCGCCGTCTACGTGAGGTAACCCAGGCCCGGGTGCACGGCCGTGTAGCCGTCGACCAGGGCGCGTGCCACGTTCACGGAGTCCACGAGCGGGTGCAGGGCGAAGGCCTTCACCGCGGTCGTACGGGACCCGGACGCGACGGCGGAGAGCACCTCGCGCTCGACGGCCTTGACCGCGCAGACCAGGCCGGTGGCGTGACCCGGCAGCGGGTCGACGGCGACGGGGTGGGCACCGTTCGCGTCGACCAGGCAGGGCACCTCGATGACGGCCTCGCTGTCGAGGGCGCCCAGCGTGCCCCGGTTGCGGACGTTGAGGATCAGGGTGGTGCGCTCGTCGCGGGCGATGGCCCGCATCAGGGCGAGCGCCACCTTCTCGTAGCCGCCCGACAGGTCGTCCGCGTCCCGTTCGCCGGCGCCGGCCGCGTCCCGGTTCTCCGCCATGTAGGTGGCCTCGCGCTCGGCGCGCGTACGGTCCCAGGCGCTCAGGGCGGCGGCGTCCGGGCGCTTCATCTCGTCGTAGAAACCGGCCTGTTGGTCGCGCAGGAACGCGCCGCGGGTCCGGTCGGCCTCCTGGTAGGCGCGGACGGTCTCGCGGTTGAAGTAGTAGTAGTGCAGGTACTCGTTGGGCACCGCGCCGAGCGACTGGAGCCACTCGGTGCCGAAGAGCTTGCCCTCCTCGAAGGAGCCGAGCAGGGCGGGGTCGGCGAGCAGGCGCGGGAGTTCGTCGCGGCCCGCGACGCGCAGACCCCGTACCCAGCCGAGGTGGTTGAGCCCGACGTAGTCGATGAACGCCTCGCGCGGATCGGCGCCGAGGACCCGGGCGATCCTGCGGCCGAGGCCGACCGGCGAGTCGCAGATCCCGATCACCCGGTCGCCGAGGTGCCGGGACATCGCCTCCGTGACCAGGCCGGCCGGGTTGGTGAAGTTGATGACCCAGGCGTCGGGCGCGAGGCGGGCCACGCGCCGCGCGATGTCCACGGCGACGGGCACGGTGCGCAGGCCGTACGCGATGCCGCCGGCGCCGACCGTCTCCTGGCCGAGGACGCCCAGGTCGAGGGCGACCCGCTCGTCGGCGGCGCGCCCCTCCAGGCCACCGACCCGGATCGCGGAGAACACGAAGTCGGCGCCGCGCAGGGCCTCGTCGAGGTCGGTGGTGATCGTCACCTCCGGCGCGTCGGGCACATCCGCCGCCTGTTCGGCGAGGACCCGGGCGACGGCGGAGAGCCGGTCCGCGTCGAGGTCGTGCAGCACGACCTGGGTGACGCGGCCCTCGGCACGGTCGCCGAGGAGCGCCCCGTGGACGAGCGGGACACGGAATCCGCCGCCGCCCAGAATGGTCAGCCTCACGCAAGTACCCCTTCGCAGTTCGTCCGGGGTCACGGGCCGCGCGGCGAGGGTCACGCCACGGCCGCCCGGACGTCCGTTCCTTCCGGGGCGGACCGCGCCACCGGGCCAGGGGCTCCCGCGTCGTCCCACGTCCCGGGCCCGTGGCCGGTGTCGTCGCTCCGCCGGCACGCCGTGAACAGTACTCGGCGCCGGCCGCCTTTCCTCGCAGCGCCCCAGGCGCGGCCCCCGGACACCGCCTAGCCGGTCGGAGCGGTCCCCACAAGTGGTCCTGGGCCCTACGCGGGGCCGGGCACCCCGTGATTCCATCCAGGCCGGTGTCCGTCGCGCTGCGGAAGGTTGCTGATGAAACGTCAACTACTGTCACTGGCAGGTTTGTTGGGTGCGCTCTCGCTCGGTCTGGGGTCGTCGGCCGCGGCGGCGGGCGCGCCCGTGTGGACCGAGACCGGCACCTCGTACGTCGACACCCTGAGCGGCGGCCAGGGGCTGGCGAGCCGGGCGGACGGGTCGCTGCTGCACCGCGGGCTCCTCACCATCCCCCTCGGCCTGCGGATCAAGGGCTGGAACCACGTGGGCGACCCCGACATCGCGCAGGGGAACGTGTTCGACGCCTATCAGGGGCCCGACTCCGCGACGACGAAGATGTTCGCCGTCACCACCCCCACCGGGAAGCGCTACGAGTACGTCCACCGACTCGACCCGGGCGAGAGGCTGAACAACTCCTTCGCCACGGTGTCGCCCGACGGACAGTGGCTGGTGTCGGGCGAGTGGGGCGACCAGGACCGGCTCCAGGTGTTCCCGGCCCCACTGCTGAACCCGTCGACCCCCCGTACCGGCGGCGTCCTGCCGCAGGCGGGGCAGATCACCCTCGACAGACCGGTCCGCGACATCCAGGGCTGCGACTTCGTCGACGCCACCCGGCTGCTGTGCGCCTCGGACGACGGCTCGCGCGCGCTGTTCCCGGAGGACCGGCCGCTGCTCCAGGTCGACCTGGAGCACGCGGTGGACGGCCGCCCGGTCACCGGACACGTCACCAGCCTCTTCGCCCTGCCGCAGCGCGGCCTGTGCGACGGGACGTACGAGGCGGAGGGCGTCGACTACGACACGGTGAGCGGGACGCTGCGCACCGAGGTCGTCCAGCCGGGCGTGTGCGCCGTCGCGACCTCGGTGTACGCGTACCGGCTGCGGTAGCCGGGCGGCCCGGCAGGTCGACGCGGGCCTCGGCGCGGGCGGACAGGCGTGGAACCGCGACAGGCTCCGGACGACGGCGGCGGGTTCGCCGCCGTCGTCGATCCCCACCGTGCCGGACCGTTGTCGACGTCAACGGTTGTTGCGGTCCGTTCCGTGCGGCACGCTGGTGCCGCACGTCCGAACCGCCCCGCCCGGGGCCCGGCCCCAGGGAGCCCGTCATCGCAGGCCGGCAGCGCGCGACCGACCAGGCGGAGCGCGGCTCGGCCACGACCGGAGCGCCGTCCTCCTCACCGGGGGCGGACGCGTCTTCCGGCGCGACACGGACGAGGCGGAGCCGCGCGTGACGAACGACCTGCTGGAGCGCCTGGGTACCGCCGAGCGCATGACCATGCGCGGGTTGCCGCAACGGATCGCGGACACCGAACCGAACGCATGACCGGCGGCCGGTCCGCGCCCGAGCGGCTCCTCGCCGTGCTCGCCGCCTTCGACCAGGGTCACCCGGCGCTGTCCCTGACGGCGATCAGCCGGCGGGCCGGCCTCAGCCTCACCACCACGCACCGATTGGTGGCGGCCCTCGCCGAGTGGGGCGCGCTGGAACGGGACGCGGACGGCGTCTACCACGTGGGCCTGCGCCTGTGGGAGACCGCGGCGCTCGCACCGCGCGGCCTGGGTCTGCGGCAGGTCGCCCTGCCGTATCTGGAGGACCTGTACGAAGCGACGCACGAGAACGTCCAGTTGGCGGTCCGGGACGGCGAGGAGGTCGTCTACATCGAGTGGATCTCCGGACGCTCGGCCGTCGGCGTCCGCATCCAGGTGGGCGCCCGCTGGCCCCTGCACGCCACCGGCGTCGGCCTCGCCCTGCTCGCCCACGAGGCCCCTGCCCTCCAGGACGCCTACTGCGCGGGCCCGTTGACCGCCTTCACCCCGTACACGATCACCGACCCGGCCCTCCTGCGCCGCACCCTCGCCGAAGTGCGCCGCACCGGCGTCGCGGTGAGCGACCGTCAGATCACGGACGACGCCTTGTCGGTGGCGGCCCCGGTCCACGGCCCGAACGGAACCGTCGCCGCCGCCGTGTCGGTGGTGGTTCCGCACTCCGGCGCACGCACCCCGGCCCTGATACCGGCGGTACGGCTGGCGGCCCGCGGGATCTCTCGGGGGCTGGGATGGCGGCCGGACGGACCGACGGACAGGGCGCCCGGGACGGCGACCTGATCCCGCACGGGCTCCGGCTCCGACTCGTCAGGCACGTCGTATCGCGATCACGTTGTCCGTGACCGTCGCCGTCCGTCCCTCCGGGCCGCTGGCCGTTCGTCGGGGTGCTTCGGCTCGTTCGGTGTGCCAGGTGTCGTCCAGGTGCAGGGACGAGACGACCTCGTCGGGAGTGGGGAAGCGGATGTCCTGGCCCGCCTGCCAGGACCAGGGTGCCAGTGAGGCGTGTTCGATCACGATCAGCAGGCCGCCGGGGGCCACCGCCCGGGCGGCCCGGCGGAGGACCTGTTCGCGGGAGATGGCCACCGGGGTGTGGAAGTAGGTGGCGGTGACCATGTCGTGGGTTCCGTCGGGGAAGGTCTCGGCGAGATCGTGGCGGCGGGGTGCGACCCGGTGCGCCACGCCGGTGGCCGCGGCTGCCGCGGCCACCCGGTCGAGGGCGGTCTGCGACACGTCGACGGCCGTGACGTGCCAGCCGAGCCCCGCGAGCCAGAGCGCGTCGCCGCCGTGTCCGCAGCCCAGGTCCAGTGCGGTGCCCGGCTCGGGCGCCAGGCGTTCGACCAGGCCCGTCAGGACGACGTTGGGCTTGGTGCCCCACCGCGCGTCCATGCCGGCGTAGTGCTTCTCCCAGAAGGCTGCGGAGTCCGTGTCGCTGTCGTTCATGGGGTCCTTTCGGGCGCGGCCGGCCGGTGACCGGTGGCTGGGCTCCGCCGCGCTCCGAAGGAGTCCTGGGCGGCGTTCCGCTCTGAACCCGAGCATGCGAGCGCTCCTGACGAAGTCGCAACCGACCATGCCGTTTCGGCAAGCTGCCGGCACGGGCACCTCCAAGAAGGCTGGGCCGACGACGACCGGACCGCCGGGCTCCTGGTCCTCTTCGGACACCAGGGAGCTACGGGGCGGCCACCTCAGGGCCCGTACCGGCTGACGTCCGCCGGAGCGGGGTTCAGGGCGTTTCCCGGCCGCCCAGCCCCGCCAGCAGTCGGCGGTCCCTCGGGGCATCGGCCCGGTCGAGCCGGGTGTTCAGCACGCGGCGGGCCGCCTCGCAGCGACCGGCCGCCACGAGGGCGTGGAAGAGCGTCTCCTCCACGACCTCGCGCTGCGCCGCGCTGCCGCCGACCCGGGCGAGGACCGGGAGCAGGGCGGCGAGGCCCGCGGCGGCATCGGCGAAGCGCTCCTCGACGAGGGCGGCGAGGGCCTCGCAGAGCGGAGCGACCACCGCGCGCTGCACCGGGTCGGCGCCCGCGGCGTGGTCGCGGAGGCGGCGCAGGGCGGCGAGGTCACCGGCGGCCGTGAGAGCGACCGCCGCGTGGAGGGCGGTGAAGGCCGTGGCCGGGCGTTCCACGTGCTCGGGGGCGACGCTGTCGAGGATCTCCGACGCCGGTATCCGGCCCCGCCAGCTGTCGCTGAGCAGGGCCCGCCACAGCAGGGACCCGGAGTCGACCAGCGCACGCACACCGGTCACCCGGCCCGGGGCCAGCTGGGCGAACCAGCGTCTGCGGACGGCGGCGGGGTCGTCCAGGGCGAGTTCGTGCAGGGCGATGTGCCAGGAGAAGTGGGCCCGGTGGACGGCTCCCCTGCCCTGACCGGAGACCCAGGCGTCCAGCCAGTCGCGGCCCTTCGCGTGGGCGCCGCACTCGTAGTGGACGTGGGCCAGCGCGTGCACGGCGTGCCCGGCGGCGGGCTCGGCGGCGAGGGCGTGGTGGGCCAGCTCGGCCGCCTCCGCGTAACGGCCCTGATCCTGCCGCAGGAAGGCCAGCAGCGAGGCCGGGAACCAGTGTCCGTCGTAGGCGGGCGAGGCCTGCTCGACCAGCTTCAACGCGTAGGCGGCGTCGAGGTCGTTGATGCCGGAGAAGGCGATGGTGGGCACGGCGGCGGCGAGGGCCAGCGCGTCGGCGGGGTGGGCGGCGAGGTGGTCGAGCAGGGCGCCCGCACCGGCGTCCGGGGGGTCGGCGCGCACCCGGCGGTCCACCATGTCGACGAAGGAGCGCTCGCGTGCGTCGGCCCGTTCCCGCGCGGCGCGGCGCGCGTCCGCCAGAGCTCTCGGTACGTCGACGTCGGCGCCGCCCTCGTGACCGAGCAGGGCGAGGGCGGCGTGCCCGAGGGCGAAGCCGGGGTCGAGCGCGACGGCGCGGCGAAAGGCGCCCTCGGCGCCCGCCCTGACCTTCTGGACCCGCTCGAGTCCGGTGCGGTGGGCGGCCGCCGCCTCGGCGTGGGTGGACAGCGGGAGTCCGTGGGAGTCGAGGGGACGGCGGCGGGCAGCTCGTCGCGGCGGGACGAGGAGGGTGAGCAACTGCCGGGCCAGGTGAGCTGCTTGAGAGCGGATCTCGGGGACCGCGGTGGTCTCCCACAGTTCCCCGCGGCGTGGGGCCCCCAGGGTGAACAGGGCGAGCCCGGTCCGCCCCGACGCGTCGACGAGCCGCCCGTCACGGGTCGCCACGCCCAGGCCGAGCGGTCCGGGGACCGCCGCGTCGGTGTCGAACAGGCAGCGCCACAGGGGGTCTTCGGGGCGCGGACCCGGTCCGGTGCAGTCGATCACCCAACCGGCTTCCAGGCGGGTGCCGTTGGAGAGAGTGACCAGGAGGGTGCCGTCGGGTCGTGCGGACGTGTCGGTGATCCGGCCCGTGTGCACGCGCAGCCGTCGGGACGTTCGCGCCCGGTCCACGGACTCCGCCGTCGCCGGCGCCATGCGGTGGCGGTGGGCGTTCCACAGTGCGCCCTCGCGCTCCAGGAACGCGGCGCGCTCGTCGGGTGTGAGGCTGTGCCACAGGCGCGCGGTGTGCGGGCGCAGGCTGTCCAGGGCGGGCCGCCAGTCGCCGTGGGTGCGCACCGCGCGGCCGATGTGGCGGTAGACGGTCCGGCGCAGCGCGGAGAGGGTGGGGGCGTCGAGGTCGTCGGGTGCGGGCATCGGGGCGGCGGGGCTCAGCGCGTGCGGCTGGGGCAGCAGTCCGGTGCGGGAGACGGCGTGCACGGTGCGGTCGGGCCGGTCGAGGGTGAGCGCCAGGTCGACCGCGGTGAGGCCGGTGCCGACCAGCAGGACGTCGGCCCGCGCGGCGCTGTCGGGGCCGGTGCCGCGGTGGGCGAGCACGTCGTCGAGGGCGCCCGGCGCCCACGGGGACCGGACGAGGCGCCCGGAGGCGCGGAGGCGGGGTGGGGCCCAGTCGGCGGTGGTGCCGGCCGGTCCGGTGGCGAGGACCACGCCGTCGGCCACCAGGCGCGCGCCGTCGGCGAGTCGGAGCTCCGGTCGGCCGTCGGAGGTACGGGTGCAGCCCTCGGCCCTGGTGCGCAGCCGCTGTACCGCGACCGTGCCGTGGGCGTGGACGACGGCCCGCCCCAGGGTGTCGGCGAGGTAGGCGCCGTAGCGGTAACGGGTGGCGAAGTCGGCTGGCGTGACGGTGGGTTCGCCGTGCCGGCACAGCCAGCGGGTGAAGTGACCGGGGTCGTCGGGATGGCAACTCATGCCCCCCGCGGGCACGTTCAGTCGGTGCCGGGGGTCGGTGGTGGCGTACGCGGTGCCGCGTCCGGCCTCCGGGGCGGGGTCGATCAGGACGAGGCGCAGGGGCGTCCGGCGGCGGGCCGCCGACTCGCACAGTTGCACGGCGGTGAGTGTGCCGGCCGCGCCCGCTCCGACGATGGCCACGGTGGGGCGCTCACGGGCTGGACTCACGGATACCTCCGGCTGGTCTGGTGCGGATCCGACAGGCGGAACTCCTCGTCCCCCTGTCGGCCGGAGCCGCCGGAAAGGGCTTCCGGAGAGGGGCGATCTCACCGGAAGCTCAGGAATCCGTTCGGCACTTCACACTCTGTTCATAAACGGAGGCGGCCCGACACCATGGATTCCGGACGTCTCTCCGGGTGTCCTCACAGGAATCTCAGGTGAGGGAGGCCGAATTCAAAGAATCGACCCATGAACGTCGCACAAGATGCCTCGGAGGCAAGGGGGAAGCAGAAACCGAGGAAAGGCGTTCCGTGGAGGTCCCCGAGATATCCGTCCGGCCCGACTCCGTGCCGGAGACCGCAGGACGGCACCCGCGCCGGAGCGGGCGTCCCGCCTGGTCACGGCGTGGGGTGCTCACCGCCCTCGGCGCCGCCGTACCGGCACTCGCCCTGACGGGGTGCGGTGCCTCCGCCGGCGCGGCGGAGGGATCCGGCGCGACGGCGACCGGCGGTGCGACGGCCGGGTCCGGGGCCACGTCCCAGGTCAGGACGCCGACCCTCTCCTTCACCCCGGCCGACGGCACGAAGAAGGCCGCGTTCGGCAGCCCGGTCGGGATAACCGTGACGGACGGCACCCTGTCGACGGTCGTGGTGTCCGGCAACGACGGTTCCCTTCTGGCCGGATCCTTCGACGAGGCCCGTACACGATGGACCTCGTCGAGGAATCCGTACTCGGGCACCAAATACACGGTCACGGCGAAAACGGAGGACGGCTCGGAGCACATCGCGACCTTCGTCACGAAGTCCCCGGGCGAGACCTTCGTGGGCCGGTTCACGCCCGAGGCGAATTCCACCTCGGGTGTCGGCATGCCCGTGTCGATCGCCTTCACGCACGCCGTGACGGACCGGGCGGCCGTCGAGAAGGCCGTCACCGTCACGGCGGAGCCCGCGGTCGAGATCGTCGGCCACTGGTTCGGGAACTCCCGGCTCGACTTCCGGCCGCGGGAGTACTGGGCCGCCGGCACGAAGATCACGCTGAGCCTGCGGCTGAAGGACGTCGAGGGCGCGGACGGTGTCCACGGCGTCCAGTCGAAGGACGTGACCTTCCACATCGGCCGCCGCCAGGTGAGCACCGTGGACCTCGCGAAGGAGACCATGACGGTCGAGCGGGACGGCAGGACCCTCGCGAGCTACCCGGTCACCGGCGGCGACGCGGACCACACCACCTGGTCCGGGATCATGGTGATCAGCGAGCGGCTGCGGCAGACCCGCATGGAGTCCTCGACCGTGGGGCTCGGCGACGAGTACGACATCGCGGACGTGCCGCACGCCCAGCGCCTGACCACGTCCGGCACGTTCATCCACGGCAACTACTGGGCCGCGGCCTCGGTCTTCGGCAGCGGCAACACCAGCCACGGCTGCATCGGCCTGCACGACGCGCAGGGCGGGGCCGACCGTTCCGTACCGGGCTACCGGTTCTACGACAGCTCGATGCTCGGTGACGTGGTGGTGGTCGAGAACTCGGGTGAACGGACCGTCGAGGCGTCGAACGGCCTCAACGGCTGGAACCTGTCGTGGGCGGACTGGAAGACCGGCAGCGCCCTGTGACGGCGGTGCCGAGGGGCGGGTGCCGGCGTGGCGCGCCGGGCCGCCCCGACCGCGCGACTCCTTCTTTCACGGCGTGAACTCCCGTACGCCGCAAGGAGTTTCTCGGCTTCACCTCTTGACGGTCGGAGTGACAGAGAGCACATTGGCCGCGCAGCTGCTGTGAGAGCGCTCTCAAAGGCCATGGGAGCGCTCTCACGACCACCCGCGCACCCCACACTCCGTACCCGAAGAGGCACCCATGAGTGAAACTTCCGGCACACCAGTCAGACGCGGCTCCCTCCGGCGTGTGCTCATCGCCGTGTTCAGCACGCTGAGTCTGGCCGCGGCCGCCGCGACGGCGGCCACCCTCCCCGCGAACGCCTCCGCCCCCACTCCCCCCTCCGGCTGGTCCCAGGTCTTCCTCGACGACTTCAACGGCACGGCCGGAACCGGCGTCAACACCGCCAACTGGCAGTACGACACGGGCACCAGCTACCCGGGCGGCGCCGCCAACTGGGGCACGGGCGAGGTCGAGACGATGACCTCCAGCACCAACAACGTCGCTCTGGACGGCAGCGGCAACCTGCTGATCACCCCGCGCCGGGACGCCTCCGGCAACTGGACCTCGGGCCGCATCGAGACCAAGCGCACCGACTTCCAACCGCCCGCCGGGGGCAAACTGCGCGTCGAGTCGCGGCTCCAGATGCCGAACGTGACCGGCGCCGCCGCCAAGGGCTACTGGCCCGCGTTCTGGGCGCTCGGCGCGCCCTACCGCGGCAACTACCAGAACTGGCCGAGCGTCGGCGAGCTGGACATCATGGAGAACGTCCAGGGCCTCAACACCGAGTGGGCCACGATGCACTGCGGCACCAACCCGGGCGGCCCGTGCAACGAGACGTCCGGCATCGGCGGCAACACCCCCTGCGCCGGGAGCACCTGCCAGGCCGGCTTCCACACGTACGCCATGGAGTGGGACCGGTCGACGAGCCCCGAGGAGATCCGCTTCTACCTCGACGGCGTCAACTTCCACACGGTGAAGGCGAACCAGGTCGACGCGACCACGTGGGCGAACGCCACCAACCACGGCTACTTCGTCATCCTGAACGTCGCGATGGGCGGCGGCTTCCCCGACGCCTTCGGCGGCGGTCCCGACAGCGGCACGGTGCCGGGCCACCCGCTGGTGGTCGACTACGTCCAGGTCCTCCAGTCGGCCGGCGGCGGCGGCGGGACCACCCCTCCGCCCACCGGCAACCGTGACGCCTACAGCACCATCCAGGCCGAGTCGTACGACGGGCAGGCGGGCGTCGGCACCGAGACCACCACCGACACCGGCGGCGGCCAGAACATCAGCTCCATCGCGAACGGCGACTACGCGCTCTACAAGGGCGTCAACTTCGGTTCCACGGCGGCCAGGCAGTTCTACGGGCGGGTCGCGAGCGGCGCGGGCGGCAGTGTCAGCGGGCTCGTCGAGGTGCGTCTCGACAGCCGGACCGCGACACCCGTCGGCAGCTTCGCGCTCGGCAACACCGGTGGCTGGCAGTCCTGGCGGACCGTTCCGGCGAACATCAGCTCCGTCACCGGAACGCACGACGTCTATCTGACCTTCACCAGCGGCCAGCCGGCCGACTTCGTGAACGTCAACTGGTTCGACTTCGGTCACTGAGGCGCGGCTCCCCGCGGGGAGCGGTGCCCGACGGCCCAACGGCCGGGCGGGAGGGGCGGACCACACGGTCCGCCCCTCTCAGCGCAGTTCGGCGCGGAAGGCCGCCGGAGCCGCCCCCGTGTGCTGCTGGAAGAACTTCGAGAAGTTCGCCGAGTCCGGGAAGCCGACGGCCACCCCGATGCGCCCGATCGGCATCTCCGTGTGCGCGAGGAGCCGTTTGGCCTCCAGGACCACCCGCTTGTCGATGAATCCCTTGGGCGTCTCCCCCGTGGCGGCGCGCACCGCGCGGACCAGGGTGCGCCGCGAGTAACCGAGCGCGTCGGCATAGGCGCTGACGCTGTGGTTGGTGGCGAAGTCCTTCTCGACCGCGCCCCGGAAGCGGGTGAAGGTGGTGTCGGTGTGTTCGCGGGCCGCCTCGGCGGAACTGGCCGCGAGATGGGCGAGGCGCAGCAGGAACGCGGTCAGCGAGTGCCGCAGCACCGAGGTGTGCAGGCTGAGCGGCAGCGTGGTGGTGTCGACGTACTCGCGCTCCAGCTGGGCGAGCGAGTGCTCCAGGGCAGCGAGTCGGCCGGCGTCGGGGTGCAGCAGCGGGGGCAGGTCGTAGCGGTAGAGGCCGGTCGCCTCGACGGTCGCGCGCGGCAGGAACCCGGGCTGCATGGTCAGGACGGTGCCGCGGTACCGGTCGGTGCTGGAGAAGCGGTGCACCTGGCCGGGCCGGATCCACAGGATGTCGCCCGCCGCGGCCTCGTACTCGGCGAAGTCGATCATGTGACGGACCGGGCCCTCGCTGAAGAGCATCACGACGTGGAAGTCGATGCGGTGCACGCGCTCCAGCGGGGCCTCCGCGTGCCAGGTGCGCCCGGTCCCCATCGCGCCGACCTGCATACCGACGCCGGAGAGGCTCAGATCGGACGGGAAAGGGAACGTCCTGATCCCGTCCGGGGTGCCTCCCTCGCCCGCGGCACCGCTTCGGGCCCCGGTCCCGCCTTGGGTGGTTCTGTCTGCCATGTCCTTCTCGCGTCGGCTCGCCACGACTCTGCGTGTCCCACTTTCACCGAAGGCTGACACACGGGCACCTTCCGCAGCAAAAGTCTGACTTTTAGGTTTGAAGGCGTTCGACCAGCGACGACCCCTCCCGTGAGGACTTCTTGAAGATGAGTACGCAGAGCTCCGACGACTTCACCTGGACCGAGCTCGACCGCCGAGCCGTCGACACCGCCCGCATCCTGGCCGCTGACGCCGTGCAGAAGGTGGGCAACGGCCATCCCGGAACGGCGATGAGCCTGGCCCCGGCGGCGTACACCCTCTTTCAGAAGGTGATGCGTCACGACCCCGCCGACCCGGAGTGGACCGGACGCGACCGTTTCGTCCTCTCCCCCGGTCACACCTCGCTGACCCTTTACACCCAGCTCTTCCTGTCGGGCTACGAGCTCGGCCTCGACGACCTGAAGGCGTTCCGCACGCACGGCTCGAAGACGCCCGGTCACCCGGAGTACGGGCACACCGCCGGCGTCGAGACCACGACGGGTCCGCTCGGCCAGGGCGTCGCCAACGCGGTCGGCATGGCGATGGCCGCCCGCTACGAGCGCGGCCTCTTCGACCCCGAGGCCCCCGAGGGCGAGTCCCCCTTCGACCACACCATCTGGGCGATCGTCTCCGACGGCGACCTGGAGGAGGGCATCTCCGCCGAGGCCTCCTCGCTCGCCGGCCACCAGAAGCTCGGCAACCTGGTCTTCGTCTACGACGACAACCACATCTCCATCGAGGGCGACACCGCGACCGCGTTCTCGGAGGACGTCCTGGGGCGGTACGAGGCGTACGGCTGGCACGTGCAGCGCATCGAGCCCTCCCTCGGCGGCGACATCGACGTGCACGCGCTGCACACCGCGCTCACCGCGGCCAAGGCCGAGACCGGGCGGCCCTCCATCATCGCGATGCGCACGATCATCGCCTGGCCCGCGCCCAACGCGCAGAACACCGAGGCCTCGCACGGCTCGGCGCTCGGGGCCGAGGAGATCGCCGCCACCAAGCGCATCCTGGGCTTCGACCCGGAGCAGACCTTCCAGGTCGACGCCGAGGTGCTGGCCCACGCCCGGCAGGCCCTCGACCGGGGAGCCGAGGCGCACGCCGCCTGGGACAAGCGGATCGACGCCTGGCGCACCGCCGACCCGGAGCGCGCCAAGCTCTTCGACCGGATCGTCGCGGGCCAGCTCCCCGAGGGCTGGGAGGCCGCGCTGCCGGTGTTCGAGGAAGGCACCTCCGTGGCCACCCGCGCCGCGTCCGGCAAGGCGCTCCAGGCCCTCGGTGACGTGCTCCCCGAACTGTGGGGCGGCTCCGCCGACCTGGCCGGCTCGAACAACACCACCATCGACAAGACGTCCTCCTTCCTGCCGAAGGGCAACCCGCTGCCGGAGGCCGACCCGTACGGCCGCACCGTGCACTTCGGCATCCGCGAGCACTCGATGGCCGCCGAGATGAACGGCATCGCGCTGCACGGCAACACCCGCATCTACGGCGGCACCTTCCTGGTGTTCTCCGACTACATGCGCAACGCCGTCCGGCTGTCCGCGCTGATGCAGCTCCCGGTCACGTACGTCTGGACGCACGACTCCGTCGGCCTCGGCGAGGACGGCCCCACCCACCAGCCGGTCGAGCACCTCGCCTCGCTGCGCGCCATCCCGGGCCTGAACATCGTCCGCCCGGCCGACGCCAACGAGACCTCCCTCGCCTGGGCCGAGATCCTCCGCCGGCACGCCACCGACCCGGCCCCGCACGGTCTGGCCCTCACTCGCCAGGGTGTGCCGACCTACCCGGCCAACCCCGACACCGCGCGCGGCGGATACGTCCTGCGGGACTCCTCCACCGAGACCCCGGACGTCGTCCTCATCGCCACCGGTTCCGAGGTGCAGCTCGCCGTCGAGGCGCGCGAACGCCTGGAGGCCGAGGGCGTCGGCACCCGCGTCGTGTCGATGCCGTCCGTCGAGTGGTTCGAGGAGCAGTCCCCGGAATACCGGGCGCAGGTGCTTCCGCCGTCCGTGAAGGCCCGCGTGGCGGTCGAGGCCGGCATCGGTCTGACCTGGTACCGCTACGTCGGTGACGCAGGACGCATCGTTTCGCTGGAGCACTTCGGCGCCTCCGCCGACGCCAAGACACTGTTCACCGAGTTCGGCTTCACCGCCGAGAACGTCGCCGCCGCCGCGCGGGAATCCCTCGCCGCCCTGCGCGGTTGATCCGCTCGTACCAAGGAAGATGATCACTGTGACCGAAGCAACCGCGACCGCGGCAACCCTGAAGCGCCTCTCCGACGAAGGCGTGTCCATCTGGCTGGACGACCTGTCCCGCAAGCGCATCGAGTCCGGCAACCTGGCCGAACTCGTCGAGAACCGCCATGTGGTGGGCGTGACCACCAACCCGTCCATCTTCCAGGCCGCCATCGGCTCCGGCGAGGGCTACGAGGAGCAGCTGGCCGACCTCGCCGTCCGCAAGGTGACGGTCGACGAGGCCGTCCGCATGATGACGACGGCCGACGTCCGCGCCGCCGCCGACATCCTGCGCCCGGTGTTCGAGACGACCGGCGGCCGCGACGGCCGGGTCTCCATCGAGGTCGACCCCCGGCTGGCCCACGACACGGACGCCACCATCGCCGAGGCCAAGCAGCTCGCCTGGCTCGTCGACCGCCCGAACGTCATGATCAAGATCCCCGCGACGGAGGCGGGCCTCCCGGCGATCACCGAGGTCATCGGCCTCGGCATCAGCGTGAACGTCACGCTGATCTTCTCCCTGGAGCGCTACCGCGCCGTCATGGACGCCTACCTGGCGGGCCTGGAGAAGGCGGTCGCGGCGGGCATCGACCTCGCCGGCATCCACTCCGTCGCCTCCTTCTTCGTCTCCCGCGTCGACGCCGAGATCGACAAGCGGCTCGCCAAAGTCGGCACCGACGAGGCCCTCGCGCTCAAGGGCCGGGCGGCGCTCGCCAACGCGCGGCTCGCCTACGAGGCGTACGAGGAGGTGTTCGCCGGGGACCGCTGGACGGCGCTCGCCCCGTCCGGCGCCAACAAGCAGCGACCGCTGTGGGCCTCCACGGGCGTCAAGGACCCCTCGTACAAGGACACCCTGTACGTCGACGAGCTGGTCGCGCCGGGCACGGTGAACACCATGCCGGAGGCGACGCTGAACGCGACCGCCGACCACGGCGACATCCACGGTGACGCGGTGACCGGCGGCTACGCCCAGGCGCGTGCCGACCTGGCCGCCGTCGAGGCGCTCGGGATCTCCTACGACGAGGTCGTCGCACAGCTGGAGACCGAGGCCGTCGCCAAGTTCGAGGTGGCGTGGGAGGACCTGCTCGAAGCGGTCTCGACCTCGCTGCGCGGCAAGGGAGTCGAGAGGGCATGACCAAGCGTGGGGAACTTTCCGACGACACCGCGCAGGATGCGGCCGCCACGCCGCAGGGATCCGGTGACGCGCCCGTGGAACCGTCCGGCCTGACGCCCGAGGCGCTCGCCGAGGCGCTCGGCGTCGTCCCGGCGGCCGACTGGGACAACCCGCTGCGTGACCCGCGCGACCGCCGGCTCCCCCGGATCGCGGGCCCCTCCGGGCTCGTCATCTTCGGTGTGACCGGTGACCTGTCCCGCAAGAAGCTGATGCCGGCCGTGTACGACCTCGCCAACCGGGGTCTGCTGCCGCCGGGTTTCTCGCTCCTCGGGTTCGCCCGTCGTGAGTGGGAGGACCAGGACTTCGCGCAGGTGGTGCACGACTCGGTGCGCGAGCACGCGCGCACCGAGTTCCGCGAGGAGGTCTGGCAGCAGCTCGCCCAGGGCATGCGGTTCATCCCGGGCGACTTCGACGACGACGCCGCTTTCGAGCAACTGCGGGAGGCCGTCGAGGAGTTGGACTCCTCGCAGGGCACCAGCGGCAACTACGCGTTCTATCTGTCCGTCCCGCCGAAGTTCTTCCCCAAGGTCGTCCAGCAGCTCAAGAAGCACGGACTCGCCGACGCCCCCGAGGGGTCCTGGCGACGTGGCGTCATCGAGAAGCCGTTCGGCCACGACCTGAAGAGCGCGCGCGAGCTGAACAAGATCGTGCACGAGGTGTTCGACCCGGACCAGGTGTTCCGTATCGACCACTACCTCGGCAAGGAGACCGTCCAGAACATCCTGGCGCTCCGCTTCGCCAACCAGATGTACGAGCCCATCTGGAACCGGTCGTACGTCGACCACGTCCAGATCACCATGGCCGAGGACATCGGCATCGGCGGCCGGGCCGGCTACTACGACGGCATCGGCTCCGCACGCGACGTCATCCAGAACCACCTCCTCCAGCTGATGGCGCTGACCGCCATGGAGGAACCGGCCGCGTTCGACGCCGAGTCGCTGCTGACCGAGAAGCTCAAGGTGCTGCGTGCCGTGAAGCTGCCGGAGAACCTGGGCGAGCACACCGTGCGCGGCCAGTACGCGGCGAGCTGGCAGGGCGGCGAGCGGGTGCGCGGCTACCTCCAGGAGGACGGCATCGACCCCGCGTCGACGACCGACACCTACGCGGCCGTCAAGCTCCAGGTCGACAACCGCCGTTGGGCGGGCGTCCCCTTCTACTTGCGTACCGGCAAGCGGCTCGGCCGCCGGGTCACCGAGATCGCGGTCGTCTTCCAGCGCGCCCCGCACTCCCCCTTCGACTCCACGGCCACCGAGGAACTCGGCGCCAACGCGATCGTCATCCGCGTCCAGCCGGACGAGGGCATGACGGTGCGCTTCGGATCGAAGGTGCCGGGTACCTCGATGGAGATCCGGGACGTCACCATGGACTTCGCGTACGGCGAGTCGTTCACCGAGTCCAGCCCGGAGGCGTACGAACGGCTGATCCTGGATGTCCTGCTCGGCGACGCCAACCTCTTCCCCCGTCACCAGGAGGTGGAAGAGTCCTGGAAGGTCCTCGACCCGATCGAGGGGTACTGGGACGCGCACGGCAAGCCCGCGCAGTACCCCTCGGGCAGTTGGGGCCCGAAGGAAGCCGACGAGATGCTCGCACGAGACGGACGGAGCTGGCGCAGGCCATGAAGATCGATCTGACCGACACCACGGCAAGCAAGATCAACAAGGCGCTCGTGCAGGGGCGCAGGGCCATCGGCACCCCCGCCGTGGGCATGGTCCTGACGATGGTCATCGTGACCGACGAGGAGAACGCCTACGACGCCATCAAGGCGGCCGAGGAGGCGTCCCGCGAGCACCCCTCGCGGACGCTGGTCGTCATCAAGCGCGTCGCCCGCACCCCGCGCGACCGCACCAACTCCCGCCTCGACGCGGAGGTGCGCGTCGGTTCGGACGCGGGCACCGGCGAGACGGTCGTCCTGCGGACCTACGGCGAGGTGTCCGACCACGCCGACTCCGTGGTCCTGCCGCTGCTGCTGCCGGACGCGCCGGTCGTCGTCTGGTGGCCGGTGGACGCGCCGGACAACCCGGTCAAGGACCCGCTGGGCGCCCTCGCACAGCGCCGGATCACCGACATGTACGCCGTCGAGGACCCGCTGCGCGCCCTGGAGGCCCGCGCCGCCTCGTACGCGCCGGGTGACACCGACCTGGCGTGGACCCGGTTGACGCCGTGGCGCTCGATGCTGGCGGCGGCCCTCGACCAGGCCCGCGCGAAGGTGATCTCGGCGACGGTCGAGAGCGAGGCGCAGAACCCGAGCGCCGAACTGCTCGCCCGCTGGCTGGAGGCACGCCTCAAGGTCACCGCCGAGCGCGTCGTCACCGCGGGGCCGGTGGTGACCGCCGTACGGCTCGGCACCGAGAACGGCGAGATCGTGATCGACCGTCCCGACGGGCCGCTGGCCACGCTGTCCCTGCCCGGACAGCCGCCGCGCACCCTGGCGCTGAAGGTGCGCTCCACCTCCGAGCTGATCGCCGAGGAACTGCGCCGCCTCGACGCGGACGAGATGTACGCCGTCGCCCTGCGGGGCGAGGGCATCAAGGAGACCTCCCGTGCCTGACTTCCCCCGCCTCACGCGGCGTCCGGAGTGGGTGGCCCTGGAGGACCACCGCGCGACCACGCTGCTCCAGCCCCACCTGCGTGAGCTGTTCGCCACCGACCCCGGCCGCGCCGAGCGCTATGTCGTCCGGGTCGGCGATCTGCACATCGACTACTCCAAGCACCTGATCACGGACGAGACCCTCGCCCTGCTCCAGGAACTGGCCTCCGCGACGGGTGTGTTCGGGTTGCGGGACGCGATGTTCCGGGGCGAGAAGATCAACACGACGGAGGACCGGGCGGTGCTGCACACCGCGTTGCGGGCGCCGGCGGACGCGGTGGTGGAGGTCGACGGCGAGAACGTCGTGCCGGGCGTGCACGCGGTCCTGGACAAGATGGCCGGGTTCGCGGGGCGGGTGCGCTCGGGTGAGTGGACCGGTCACACCGGGCGGCCGATCCGCAATGTGGTGAACATCGGTATCGGTGGTTCGGACCTGGGTCCGGCGATGGCCTACGAGGTGTTGCGTCCGTTCACCGACCGTGGTCTGACGGTGCGGTTCGTGTCGAACGTGGACGGTGCGGACCTGCATGAGGCGTTGCAGGGTCTGGATCCGGCGGAGACGCTGTTCATCATCGCGTCGAAGACGTTCACGACGATCGAGACGATCACGAACGCGACCTCGGCGCGGGAGTGGCTGCTGGAGGGGCTGAAGGCGGGTCAGGAGGCGGTCGCCCGGCACTTCGTGGCCCTGTCGACGAACAGCGGCAAGGTCGCCGACTTCGGGATCGACACGGCGAACATGTTCGAGTTCTGGGACTGGGTCGGGGGCCGGTACTCCTTCGACTCGGCGATCGGCCTGTCGTTGATGATCGCGATCGG